>NZ_JASCOM010000080.1:0-23857 GCF_029959925.1 Pseudomonas sp. PS02303 | reverse complement strand
CCTTCGCTCCGGTATCCATCCGGGGACACTGCCCTCCGGTCTGCTTCGCGACGACCTACATGCAGCGTGTTCGACTGCGTCGAACGGCGCTGCGCGCCACTCCCCGGATGAACACCTCCACTCAGCCTCCCGAAAGGGGCGGGTAGATCAAGATCAAGAGCTGCAGGCGAGCTAACGCTCGGCCTGATGAGTGGTGAAGAGCGAAGCGTGTACAGCGAACCCCTTGTAGGAGCGAGGCTTGCCCGCGAAGGCGGCCTGACAGCCGGCCAATCTCTTGCAGGTACACACATTCCACTGTAGGAGTGAGCCTGCTCGCGATGGCGGCCTGACAGCCGACCATTTTTTTTGCAGATGTACACCAAACCCAGTGGGAGCTGGCCTGCCAGCGATGGCGGAGTGTCAGACGACGTGAATGCCAGATGCCGGACCGCAATCGCGAGCAGGCTCGCTCCCACAGGGGGAATGTGTGTGGATTTGAGGGCTGTGCTTAATAGTGTTTAGCGTTACTTCCTGAGAGCTACAGTTTCTTGCTCCTTTGCCTACGCCAGAATCCGCCGGCTTGTGCGCTTTGTGACGGCTCCATTAATCAGGGAGTTTCACCATGTTCAAAGTCACACCCAATCCCCCGGATGCCAACGACGTTTCCCCCTACGATCCGCTCAATCCCAAAAAGCTCAACGAAGCCGCCGACCGCGCGCTGGATTACTACCTCAATCCGTCTGCCCTCAAGGCCCCCGTCATCCGCAAGGTCAGCACTATGTTCATCGTCGCCCCCGATATCGATAACGAAAGCCTGTTGGCCCACGCTTGCGAGTCCTTGGCGTCGGCGAGTGTGCTGGCCAGTGACTTTGCGGGGCATCTGGAGGGACCGCAGTGGCATACGGCGTTGGCGATCCAGCAGGTCATCATGCTGGCTGAGTTGGCGGTGAATCGAGCGCTGGATAATGTGGATGTGCCGCAAGCGATGTACCGGTTAGACCGCGTCATCGTTCTTCGCGGGCGCGTCGGATCGCTGCACCGCTCGCGAAGGCGATGAATTCGATGCAAGAAAGCCTGACGCTACCCCCCCGCCCCACCGTTCACTGTCCCCCCTTCCTCCTGATCGAAAAACATCGGAATCTCATGCTGATAGCTCTTCAGCCAGCGCTGCATGCTCAGCTCTCGTTCGGTCGCGGTTGAGGTCTGTGGGGTGTGTGAGGCGGCCTGGTGGCTGATCTGCAATTTCAACCAGCCTTCGGTTTCCTGTTGTTGTGGTGAGGCGGGGCCGTCGAGGGCGTTGGCAGTGAGTGGCAGGGCCAGCAGGGCGAGGTGAAGGAGGATCGGTTTCATCTGTCTGCTCCTATTGAAGGCCCGACGTCGCGACGGCGGCGACCTGGTTTGCGGGTGTCGGAATCACCTTGGTTGGGGCCTTGAGTTTTTGTGCGCGTTCCTGGGCTTCGGTGACCTGGGCGGGGCTCAGGCCGACGCGGCTGACGAGTTCGGCGGCGCGGCTCCAGTCGTCCTGGTAGATCAGCAGCGTCACCATGTTCAACGCCGCCAGTCGATCGCTTTGCTTGAGCTCCATGGCCGTCAGGAATTCGAAGCGTGCATCGTCGACGCGCCGTTGGTTGAGGTAGACCACGCCGAGATCGTTGCGGATTTTTTCATCGGTTGGCGCCAGTCGGGCGGCGCGTTGCAGGTGGGCCTGGGCCTGGCCGTTGTCGCCCCTGGCTGCCGCGAGCTGGCCGAGGCCGTGTTCGGCAGCGGCGGCGAGGCAGGTGCCGAGCAGGCTGCGGTAAAGTGGCTCGGCTTCGCTGCGACCCAGCAGCCGGTTTACCTTGGCCCGGCGCAAGCGCACGTCGGCGACGTTGTCGGGCAGGCTTTGCAGGTTGGCGAGGCTCGCGTGCAGTTTGCCGTCGTTGGCCATGTCATCGGCCAGGTTCAATTTCAGCTGTTCATCGGAGCCCAACTTGCTGCAACTGGCGCTTTGGGTCAAGGCGTTCCATGGCGCCTGGCCGTCGGTGGCGCAACCGCTCAACAGGAGCAAACTCAAACCGGCAATCATTGCTTTCATCGCGATCCCTCTATGAACCAATGGCCCGGGCCAGGGCGGTGAAGCCCGGGCCGGCCAGGACGATCAATAACGCCGGGAAGAGAAACAGCATCATCACGACGGACATTTTGGCGGACATCTTGGAGATGTATTCCTGCAAGCGCGTGAGGCGCCGGTCATCGAACAGTTGCTTGAGCGCCAGCAGCGATTTCATCGCACCACCACCCTGGTGGATCAGCTGTTGAAGGATCACGCAGGTGTCCGTGAATTCGTCGACCGCCAACAAGCGGCTGGCCTTGCTCAGCTCTTCGCCCAACTCCAGGCCGGAATCGACACGGGCCAGAACCAGGCGCAGTTCGTGGGTCAATGCGGGCATCAGTTGCTTGCCTTCCTGGCTCAGCACGCGCAGCGATTGCTCGACGGCCATGCCCGATTCAAACAGGATGCGCAGCAGCGGAATGAAGGTCGATATCTCCAGGGCCAACTGTTTTTGCCGGCGTTGAGACGCGGCGGCGAGCAGGCGTTTGGGCAGCAGGTAACCGATGGCCGTGGCGAAGAGCGGGGCGATCCAGTGGTTTTGCACGCTGGGGTAGAACACGCTTTGAATCAGCAATGCCAAGGCCAGCGCCAGCACCGGCACTCCCACCTGGAACGCCGCGAACTGTGAGCGGCGGCGGGCGCTGCGCCAACCCAAGCGGTTGAGCAGGGTTTGGGTTTCGTTGTCCAGATTGACCGAGCGCTGACCGATGCGGCTGTTGCCCAGCGCTTGTAGCCAATGACCCATGCGGTCGTGGTCAACGGCTTTGCCGTCCAGCCGTTGAGCCACCTGACGCGCACGCCGGCGCTGGTCCAGCAGGCTGACGAGCAGCAACAGCGCAGCCGCCATAAACAGCAGGGCACTGATCAGCAGCGGTATTTTCATACGCTGCGCAACATGCGCCAAAGCGCCAGACTGCCCACCGCCTGCAAGCCAAACGCGCTCGCGAGCATCATTTGCCCTGAGCTGTCGTGCCACATTGCAAGCAGGTAAGCGGGGTTGGCGACCAGGAAATAGGTGGCCAGGCCCAGCGGCAAACTGCCTAGCACCCAGGCCGTCACGCGGGTTTCACCGGTCATGGCGCTGAGCTGGCGGGCGGCCTGTTCGCGCTCACGGATCATCTTGATCAGGTTCTCCAACAATTCGCTGGCATTGCCGCCGTAGCGGTGATTGACCTTCAGGCCGAGGGCAAACAGGCGCAGTTCATCCTTCTCATACAGCTCGGCGAAGTCCGACGCGGCATCCGGCAGGCTGACGCCCAACTGCACGTTGCGTTGTACCCGGCCCATGGCCTCTTTGAGCGGATTGTCGGCGGCATGGATAGCGCCCAGCACCGCGTCGGCCAGAGTGCGACCGGACTTCAGGCTGCGCACGGTGTGATCGAGCAACGTCGGCAGTTGTTCGATCATGCGCTTGAGCCGGCGCTGATAACGCCAGCTTATGAACAGCCGGAACGCGAGTGGCGGTACCAGCAAACACACCACGAGCCCGATCCAGCCACCGGCGGCGAAGCCGATCAACGTACCGAACGCCCACAGCAGCATCCAGCGTCCCAGCTGTTCGTTCGGGCGCCCAAGGCCCGCGCGCAGGAACGCCCGTTCCAGGCCTGCCCAAGAGGTTTTTTCCACCACCAACTGCGGTTGCCCCTGGGCCAGGCGATTGAGCACGCGCTCGGTGCCAGTCTGGCGCAAGCCTTTGAGCAGCAGGCGAATCGACACACCGAGCATGATCAGGCAAACGAGGATGAGCAACGCCGGTTTGAGCATGCCGTGAGCCTCAGTACGGTGATGGCGGGAGCGCCGACTCGCGGCGCAGTTTATCGCCGGCCGGGTTGACGGCCTCGCGCAGAAACCCGAATCCGCTGCGCCGGTCGAGGCGGAACAGCGTATTGGTGACGTAGACATCGTCACGGACGCCCACCACCTCCACCACTTCACTGACGCAGCGTCGACCATCGGGCATGCGCGTCAACTGGATGATCACGTCCAGTGCCGCGCAGATCATTTGCCGCAAGGTCTTTTCGGCAATGACGCGACCGGTCAGGCCGACCAGGGTTTCCAGGCGCAGCAGCGCATCCTGGGCGTTGTTGGCGTGCACAGTGCTCATCGAACCGTCGTGGCCGGTGTTCATGGCGGTGAGCACGTCGAGCACTTCGACACCGCGAATTTCGCCGAGGATGATCCGGTCCGGGCGCATCCGCAGGGCATTGCGGATCAAGTCGCTGGACTTCACTTCACCGTGGCCCTCGGCATTGGGAGGACGGGTTTCCAGGCGCACGACATGCGGGTGGCCGAGTTGCAATTCGGCGACATCTTCGATGGTGACCAGCCGCTCGTGTGGGTTGATCAACTGGCTGAGAATATTCAACAGCGTGGTTTTACCGGTGCCGGTGCCGCCGCTGATCAAGACGTTGCAACGCTTGCCCACGGCTTCCTGGAGGAAATCGAAGATCGGCTGATCGATGGTTTGCATCGTCACCAGATCGTTGCTCTTGAGCATGTCCTTGCGAAATTTACGAATTGACAGGCAGGGGCCGTCGAGGGCGATCGGTGGAATGATCGCGTTGACCCGGCTGCCATCCGGCAGGCGAGCATCGACCATCGGCGAAGACTCATCGAGCCGCCGACCCAGTGGTGCGAGAATCCGTTGCATGACGCGTTCGACGTGGTGCGCATCAATGAAGCGCAAGTCACTTTGATGCAGCACACCGTCGCGCTCGATGAATACCCGGTGCGGGCCGTTGACCAGGATCTCGGTCACCGCCGGATCGCGCAGCAGCACTTCAAGCGGACCGAAACCGGTGAGTTCGTCGACCAGTTCTTCGGCCAGTCGCTCCATTTCATAGCGGGAAATCGCCAGGTGCAGTCGCGCGATGTACTCAGCCACTTTGTCGGTGACGAATTGCGACAGTACCTGGCGCGAACCCTCCAGCAGGTTTTTTCCGGACTCTTCGATGGCGTCGATGATGAAACGGTGCAACACCAGTTTCAGGCCTTCATGGTCGGCGTTGGCGCTCGAAGCGCGTTGCGGCGCACCGAACAGTTTTTCACTGCTCATTGCGCACCTCGAAGCCGGTTGAACCAACCGGTCCTGGGTTTGGCCAAGGCTTCGGAGCGCTTGGCCAGACATTCACCGAGGGCCCGCAGGCCTTGGCTCAGGCCTTCGCGAGGGGCAAGTTCGAACAGGCTGACGCCCTGATTCTTGGCGTTGAGCCGCACTTCCGGGCTGTAGGCGAGGGTGGCGATGATCTCCATGCCGAAACTTTTACCCAGGGTTTCCGAGTCCGGCGCGACGTGGCGCAAGTAGCGGTCGATGAGCAATCTGGCGTGGTCAAGCTTCATGCCTTTCTCCCGCCACAGATTCAGCAGCGCGAGGTTGCGGCGACAGTCGAGCACGTTCTGATCGGTGTACCAGAGCAGCTTGTCGCAATGGCTGATAAATGTGCGCAGTGCCTCGCTGTCCGACTGGCCGGTGAGGTTCACCACGATGTGCTGGAAGTGTTGGCGCAGGGCGCTGAGCAGCATGTACAGCTCGGCGGCGCTGGTGTGTTCCAGCGGTTCGTCGTGACTGGCGTACGCCAGAATCCGCAGTCCGTCACCGTCGCTGGTGAACGCACTGTCGATCAGCGTTGCGTCCAGCCGCCGCAAATGGCGCAGGGCATCGCCGAAGTGAAACGAGCTCTCCAGGCCGAGCAGGGCCAGGCTGTCGCCGCGTGGCAGGCCGAGGTCGAGCAGCAAGGTTTGCTGTCCGCTCTTTTGCACCACCTGCGCCATATGGTTGGCGAGCAGCGCGCCGTCGGCACTGCTTTGCACGCCATATAGCACGGTCAGGCCACCCAGGTGGGTATTTGGAGCCACCGGTGGCAGGCGTTTACTGAGACGCCGCACCAGCCCCGCGACTTCGCTGGAGCGCGAGCCATACGCGACGAAATCCCGGGCGCCGGCCCGCATCGCGTTGAGCACGAGCTGGTTGTCCATGCCGTCGCCCAGCGCGACGATGGCCAGCATCGGTTTGGCTTCAAGTGCACCCTCGATCAAGGTGCTCTGCGCCACCACGTGTTCGCGATCCAGCCCCACGAACACCAGGCTGGCGAAGGTCACGTCGACCAGCGTCAGCAGTTCGTCGAGGCTGCCGCCACCGGCACTGACGACCTGGCCCAACGGGGCGAGGGCGCCTTGCAGCCATTCAAGGTCGGTGGGGTTGCGGGTGATTGCCAGGAAGGTCTGGCTCAGGTTCTGGCTCATTGCGATAACCCGCTGCGTTTATCGAAGTTGCCGTTTTCGAGGAAGTACATGCGATAGAAACCGGGGTCGTAGTTGCGCAGTTGTTCACCGGGCAGCGACGGTAATTTCGCGTTGGCCGCCAACGGCTGCACCAAGTGCGGCGTGACGATCATCAGCAGTTCGCGCTCCTCGCGCTTGATCGATGAACTGCGAAAAAACGCACCGAGTATCGGGATGTCGCCCAGACCGGGAAATTTGTCGACCTGCGAGGCGTTTTGCGTGCTGATCAAACCGCTGATGACGAAACTTTCGCCATCGGCCAGGGAGATGCTGGTGTCAGTGCGGCGGATGGTGAGCGCCGGGACTGTGGTGCCGCCGATGGTGACGCCGTTGTTGTAATCCAGCTCACTGACTTCCGGCGCCACTTTCAGGGCGATGCGTTGGTTGCTGACGACGGTCGGCGTGAGTGTCAGGCGAATGCCGAATTCCTTGTATTCGATCGAGTAGCTGTTGCTGTTGGCGCTGGGCACTGGAATCGGGATTTCACCGCCGGCCAGAAAGCTCGCGCTCTGCCCGCTGATCGCCACCAGGCTCGGCCGCGCCAGGGTGTAGGCGAAGCCGCTGCCTTCCATGGCGTTGATGATGGCGAGGAAATTACCGCCGCCGGCGACGATGTTGTACATGTCGTTGGCCAGCGGAATGCTTGGCACGGCAATGCGTGGATCGATGTTGCGCAGCGGCAGCACACGCGGTGTGACTGCCGTATTGGGCACGGTGCCGGGTGAGCCGAACAGGAAGTTCGAGTTTTTACCGTAGATCGAGGTGCTGGCCTCTTTCAGTTTGGTCCGGCTGACCTCGACGAAGCGAATATCGGTCTGCACTTGCGACGCCAGCATCGGGTCTTCGGAAGGCATCGACGCCGCGCCGGTCATCGCTGCTGTGGCCCGGCCCTGAACGAACACCATGCTTTGGCGCGGTGTGCTGGCGCAGGCGGTCCAGACCATCAGGCTGGTGGCGCCCGGCGCCATGCCGGTGAGCAGAAACGCCTGATTGCCGTTGACGCGCACGTCGGCGATTTTCGGATCGCCCACGGCCAGTCGCGTGATCGCTACCGGCGATTGCAGTTCCTGCTGCAACCCTTCACCGACTTCCAGCACCGCCGGCAGGGGCCCTAATGCAGAGCAATTGCCCGCGGCGGCGAATGTCATGTCGAGCGGTTGAACGCCCAGCAAGGAGACACAGAGCAGGCCTTGGAACATGGACATGGAACGTCTGCGCATTTAAAGGCGTCCTTGCTCGACTCAGGGGGTTTGTTGGGAGATTTGGTTGCCGCGAATGACTTCCACGCCTGATTTGCGCGGTGCCGTGCTGCCGAGGGTGAGTGCTTTGGGGGGGCCGACGAGGGCCAGTTGGCTGAACTGCACCAGGTCGCGATCAGCCCGGGCAAGGTGGGCGTTTGAATCGTTTTCGCCGGCCCAATAATGCGCCAGGCGTTTCTCTTCGGCACTGCGCACGGCCAGGCGCAGCACCCCGGCCTGGGTCGCCAGCATCAGCCGGCTCAGCAGCGACTCGGGCACGGCGAGCACCACCGAACGGGCGTTGGTGCGCTGTGGGTCCTGCTTGAGTTGTTCTTCGTTGCTGCGCACCGGTTTGGCCGGGCGCCCATCGTTGGTCAGTCCCAGCTGTTCGCCGACGCCGAGCACCCGCAACGCGGGGATGACGACCTGAGCCGACTGCTGAACGTTGTTGGCGTCTGCACGCAGAAACAGCACCACGTCGACATAATCGCCAGGGCTCAGTTGCCCGCCGGCATTGATCACTTCATCCACCGCGACGGCGAGCGCACGTTCATCGGGCCGGATCATTCGCGACAATGCACTGCCGGCTTCGAAGCTTTCAGCGTTGAGCCAGGTGCCTGCGGTCAGTGCGCGCCACGGCGTGCGACCAATGGCCTGATCGAGTCTGGTCAGACTGCCGGCCGGGGCGGTGCGCAGTTTTTCCAGGGTCACGTCGGCGGCGGTGATTTGAACGAAGGGCGCCACATCGCGCAGCAGCACGACAACGGGTTGACGGGTGGGATCGTCTACCGGCGCAGGTGCCGGGACAGGTGCGGTGGCGACAGCGTTCGGCGGGGTGACGGGGTCGGGGGCCGGTTGTCGACTCAGTGTCAGCCCCCAATAACCGGCAATGATGGCACCCACCAGAAAAAAACCGGCCAGACCCATGGTGACTCGGCTGTTCATCACGGCTCTCCCTTTCCTGCTGCTTGATGACTCGTAAGGTCCAACGAGATAACTTCGCAATCAGGCAGCTTTGACCTTCTAACTATTTCGCTATTTGACGTTAGCGCAGGTAGATCAAAATGCCATTACTCCTTGGAAAATATCTAACGAAAGTAAGAGGCTATCGTGCCAAACCTGGTTTTTTGGCGTCGATTGGCCGGTTAATACTTAAGTATTAATTCGTTCTTACAGTTGTTGGTAAGCGGAATGCCGACAATGCTGATGCTGGCACAGGGGAATCATGTTGCGGCCATGCAACACCCGGCACCCTCCAAGGAGAAAACGTCATGTCCCTCACTCAGTTTGTTCAGCGGCTGAAGTCTGAAGTCGTCTTCTACATCAACCTGGCGAAAGACACCGAAGGGGCTTCGGGTATTGAGTACGCCATTATCGCGGGGATGGCGGCGGTCGCGCTGGCAGCCTTCATGACGCCGATCTCGGGTTCGATTACTTCGATCTTTAACAGTATCAAGGCGGTACTGCCGGCGGCGCCTTGATCGATGCCGTTTGCCAACGGGCCTGAGTAGTTCTAACGTCAGCGCTTAGTCCAACGCAGGAAAACCCTATGAACGCTCTCGCATTCCCACGCCAACAACTCCTTCTGGTCGATGACGAAGAGGATGCGTTGCTGGAACTGGCGGAGCTGCTTGAGGGCGAGGGCTTCAATTGCTTTACCGCAACCTCGGTCAAACTCGCCCTGAATCATTTGACCCGCCATCCCGATATCGCCCTGGTGATCACTGATCTGCGCATGCCGGAGGAAAGCGGCATGTCGCTGATCAAACGGCTGCGCGAGCACACCTCCCGCCAGCATTTACCCGTGATCGTGACATCCGGCCATGCAGACATGGAGGATGTCAGCGACATGCTGCGCTTGCAGGTGCTCGACCTGTTCCGCAAGCCGATCTATCACGTGCGGTTGCTGGAGACGCTCAATAACCTGTTTCCGCAGCCAAGCGCGCACTTCAATCACTGAACCAGCCCTTTTCGCGAGCAGGCTCACTGCCTCGGACGACTCGCAAACGCGGTCCCCTGCAGGCGCGAACCTGCTCGCGACGGCGATTTCACAGATGATCAACCGGTTCAGGCAATCGGCCGCCAATGTCCCACCATATGTTCAAGATCCCCCGCCCCCAGCAGCTGGAAATCCCCGCTGGACCCCGCCGCGCTGGCCAGCAATGTCACCTCACTCGGCAACCGCACCGGTTTCCTGAACTGCACCGCCATCTCGACATTCGCCGTGGGCAGATGCTCACTCAACGCTGCCAATGTCCGGGCCTTGTTCCACAACCCATGAGCAATGGCCGTCGGAAAACCAAACAGCTTGGCGCTCGCGGCGCTCAGGTGAATCGGGTTGTAGTCCCCGGATACTTTTGCGTACTGCCGGCCGATGTCCGCCGGCGCATTCCAGCGAGCCACTTGCGTCATCTCCAGGGTTGATGCCAACACGTCCTCGACCGGTTCGCCTTCGAGCTTGACCCCGCGGCACAGCATCTGGCTTTCAGCTTCCCACAACGGCCCCAACTGATCGTCAAGCGACGTCACCAGATCGAACGTCGCACCCTTGGCATGGGGTTGCAGGTTCTGCACCTGCACGCTGACCCGAACACGGTTGACCCCACCCATGGGGCGCAATACACGAATGCGATTGCTCAGGTGAATCAGCCCCAGCAGCGGGAACGGAAAAACCTTGGCCGTGAGCAACTGCATCTGCAAGGCAAACGCCAGGATGTGTGGATAGGTCGGCGGCAGCAAACCGTTATCGGCAAAACCACAGACCTTGCGATACGCCGCCAGGCGTTTCGGATCGACCTCGAGCCAGCAGCGCAATCCCGTGTCGGGCAGCGTGGTGCCGGTGATTTTGCGCCGTGTTGCCGCCTTCACGTACAGCCCCGTCAGGCTCGGTTCGCGGTTGAGGGTGTGCCAATCGGTGATCATGTTCATGCCCCCAGGACGCTTTGGCCGCAGACTCGCAACGCTTGCCCGGTGAACGCGCCGGTCCCCGGCTGAGCAAGCCACGCGACGGCTTCGGCAACGTCTTGTGGCAGGCCGCCCTGGCCCAAAGAACTCATACGTCGCCCGGCCTCACGGATGCCAAACGGCAGGTGCGCGGTCATCTGGGTTTCGATGAACCCCGGCGCCACCGCATTGATGCTGATGCCGCGTTGACTCAGCAGCGGCGCCCAGGCCTGGGCCAGACCGATCAGCCCGGCCTTGCTCGCCGCGTAATTGGTCTGCCCGCGATTGCCGGCGATGCCGCTGATGGACGCCAACAGAATCACCCGCCCGTTGTCATGCAAGGCGCCGCTGTCAAGCAGGGCCTTGGTCAGCACTTGCGGCGCGTTGAGGTTGACGGCGAGCACCGCGTCCCAGAATTCGGGGGTCATGTTGGCCAGGGTTTTGTCGCGGGTGATGCCGGCATTGTGGACCACGATGTCGACGCCGTCGGGCAGCAGTTCGATCAACTGCGCGGCGGCGTCTTCGGCGCAGATGTCCAGGGTGATGCTGCGCCCGCCGAGGCGCGCAGCGAGTGCATCGAGGTCGGTTTTGGCCACAGGTACGTCAAGCAGGATGACCTCGGCACCGTCACGGGCCAGGGTTTCGGCGATGGAAGCGCCAATGCCGCGCGCGGCACCTGTGACCAGCGCCTTGCGCCCGGCCAGTGGGCGAGTCCAGTCCGACACCTGCGTATCGCAAGCCTTCAAACGAACCACCTGGCCTGACACAAACGCACTTTTGGGCGAGAGGAAAAACCGTAGCGGCCCTTCGAGTTGATCCTCGGCGCCGTCACCGACATAGATCAGCTGCAAGGTGCCGCCGCTGCGCAATTCCTTGGCCAGCGAGCGACTGAAACCTTCCAACGCACGCTGTGCGCTGGCGGCGAACGGGTCGGTCAACGTCTCTGGCGCACGCCCCAGAATCACCAGGTGCGCGCTGTGATCGAGGTTCTTGATCAGCGGCTGGAAGAACTCGCGCAGCTGTTTGAGCTGATCGGTCTGCACCAGGTTACTGGCGTCGAACACCACGGCTTTGAGCTTGGGGCCGTGGCCGGGAATCCACGCGGTAGCCAGCGAGGGGTCAGTGCCGTAGCTGTAGATCGCATCGGTCAGGCGATTGGCAAAAGCGCTGACTTTCTCTGTCAGCGGGCCGCCGCCAATCAACAGCGCCCCTTCGACAGGCCGCAGTCGGCCTGCTTGCCACCGCTCCAGGCGTACCGGAGACGGCAGTCCCATGGCCCCGACCAGACGATGGCCGATGGAGGAATTGGCGAAGTCGATATAACGGTCAGACATGGAACGCACTCCGGCAGCTGGGGTTCAAAGTGTGGACCACGAATGGCAATCAGTCGTTCGATCCACGATATAAGGCCTACGCTTGAACAGTGTAGGAGCGAAGCTTGCTCGCGAAGACGATGTTTCATTCAGAGGAGATATTGAATGTGCCGGCGCCTTCGCGAGCAAGCTTCGCTCCTGCAGGGCCGGTGTTTACATCTGATTTTTTGACAGGAGCTTTTCATGACCCAGCTGCGCCGCGTCGCGATTATTGGCGGTAACCGAATCCCCTTCGCCCGCTCCAACGGGCCTTACGCCACCGCCAGTAACCAGGCGATGCTCACTGCAGCGCTCGAAGGCCTGATCGAACGCTACAACCTGCATGGCCTGCGGATCGGCGAAGTGGTCGCGGGGGCGGTCCTCAAGTTGTCCCGAGACATGAACCTGACGCGCGAGTGTGTGCTCGGTTCACGGTTGTCCCCCGGCACCCCGGCCTATGACATTCAGCAGGCGTGCGGCACGGGCCTTGAAGCGGCGTTGCTGGTGGCGAACAAGATTGCCCTGGGACAGATCGAGTGCGGCATTGCCGGTGGCGTCGATACCACCTCGGATGCGCCGATCGGCGTCAGTGAAGGTTTGCGCAGGGTGCTGTTGCAAGCCAATCGCGCCAAGACCACCGGCGACAAACTGAAAACCTTTCTGCAGCTGCGTCCCCGGGACTTGATACCGGAGTTCCCGCGCAACGGCGAACCGCGCACCGGTTTGTCCATGGGCCAGCACTGCGAGTTGATGGCCCAAACCTGGAACATCCCCCGCGAAGAACAGGATCAGCTGGCGCTGGAGAGCCATCGGAACCTGGCCGCGTCCTACGCCGAAGGCTGGCACAACGACCTGATGACACCGTTCCTCGGCCTGACCCGCGACAACAACCTGCGCCCGGACCTGACCCTGGAAAAACTCGCCTCGCTGAAACCGGCCTTCGAGAAAAGCGCCAAGGGCACGATGACGGCGGGCAACTCCACGCCGCTCACCGATGGCGCGTCGCTGGTACTGTTGGGCAGTGAAGAATGGGCGAAGGAACGTGGCTTGCCGATCCTCGCCTATTTGCGTGACGGCGAGGCCGCGGCAGTGGATTTCGTCAACGGCGCCGAAGGGCTGTTGATGGCGCCGGTGTACGCGGTGCCCCGTTTGCTGGCGCGCAATGGCCTGACCTTGCAGGACTTCGATTACTACGAAATCCACGAAGCCTTCGCCGCGCAGGTGCTCTGCACGTTGAAGGCCTGGGAAGATCCGGAGTATTGCAAAACCCGTCTCGGCCTCGATGCGCCGCTGGGCTCCATCGACCGCAGCCGCCTCAACGTCAAAGGCAGTTCACTGGCGGCCGGGCATCCGTTTGCCGCGACCGGCGGGCGCATCGTCGCCAACCTGGCGAAGTTGCTCGACGCGGCGGGCAAGGGCCGAGGCTTGATCTCGATCTGCGCCGCTGGCGGCCAAGGGGTGACGGCGATTATCGAGCGCTGATCAGTTCGGCGTTCTGCTGCGCGATGCGTTCACGGTTGCGGTTGGCGTAGCTCTCGGCCATCACCGAGCAGACGATCAACTGCAACGGGTGATAAATCATGATCGGCAGCAGAATCAGGCCCAGGCCAGGGTTGGCGCCGAAGATCAGCGCCGCCATCGGCGCACCGGCCGCGAGGGATTTTTTGCTGGCGCAGAACACCGCAGCGATCTCATCCGCCGGGCTGAATTTCAGTGCGCGAGCGGTGCGGGTAGTCATCCACAGGATGACCGCCAGCAGCATCACGCTGCCGATCAGTGCGCTGAGAATTACGCCGTTGCCCTGTTGTTGCCACATCCCCGAGACCATCGAGTTGCAGAACGCCGAGTACACCAGCAACAGAATCACCAGCTTGTCGACGATGTTGGTGTAGCGCTTGTGGCGGGCAAAGAACTTGCCGAACATCGGCCGCAACAGTTGGCCGAGCACCAGCGGCAACAGCAACATGGCGCAGAGGTCGAGCAGCGTCGAGCCCAGATCGATGCCGCCAGCACCGCTGCCGACCACCAGGCTCACCAGCAACGGCGTCAGGAAAATCCCCAGCACGCTGGACAGGCTCGCATTGAGTATCGCCGCCGGCACGTTGCCGCCCGCGCTGCCAGTCAGGGCCACAGACGACGAGATGGTCGACGGCAGGGCGCAGAGGTAGAAGAAGCCAAGCATCAACAGCGAAGGCACGTGCGAACCCAGCAGCTTGTCGCTCAGCAACCAGATCAGCGGGAACACCATGAAGGTGAAACCCTGGACCATCACGTGCAGCTTCCAGTTCTTCAGGCCATGGCTGATCTGCTCGCTGGAGAGGTTGACCCCGTGCAGGAAGAACACGAGGAACACGCCGATGTTGATCACATATTCCGCGTGCATCCCGCCACCCGTGGCGCCGAAGACCGGGAAGAAATACGCCAGCAGCGTGGCGATCAGCATGCCGCACAAGAACCAGTCGGTGACCACGCGTTTGAGGTGTTTGAAGGCATGCATAACGGCCACCGAATACATTTGTAAGAATTGATGACTTAGCCTAACGTCGGCCCTATCTGCCGTCTTGCGACATAAGGCCAATCAATGCCGGCTAACGGACAACTTTCCCTCGAGCGGGCCATTCCGACACTGAAGGCGTTGCCGCGTCCGCTGTTCGCTCGGGCGGAAAGTCTGAATGCCGGGTCGTGGACGCCACCTCATCGCCACGATTGGGTGCAGTTTTCCTACGCCATCAGCGGCGTTCTCGGCGTGCACACGGCTGAGGGCAGTTTCTTTGCGCCGCCGCAGTGGGGGATCTGGATTCCGGCGGACCTCGAACACCAGGTGGTGACCTCGATGCGCGCCGAAATGCGCAGCCTTTACGTGCGTCGCGAGGATTGTGAATGGGCCGACGGGCGTTGTCGGGTGCTGGAAGTCACGCCGCTGGCCCGGGAGCTGATCAAGCGTTTTTGCTTGCTGCCGGTGGAGTATCCGCAGGGCGACAGCCAGGAAGCGCGGCTGGTGAATGTGCTGCTGGATCAGTTGGCGAATCTGCCGGAGGTGGGGTTTTCCCTGCCGTTGCCGCGTCATGAACGGCTGCTCGGGTTGTGCAATGAGCTGATCGAACGTCCGGAGCTCAGTGTGACGTTGCAGGAATGGGCGCAACGCCTGGGCACCTCGGAAAAGACGCTGATGCGCTTGTTCCAGCGCGAAACCGGGCTGAGCTTTCGCGGGTGGCGACAGCGAATGCGGTTGCTGTCGTCGCTGAGTTTGCTGGAGGAGGGCGACAGCGTGACCCATGCCGCGCTGTCTTGTGGGTATGACTCGACGTCGGCGTTTATTGCGGCGTTCAAGGGGTTGTTCGGCTTCACACCCGGTGAATTGTTCAAACAGTAATTGTGGCGAGGGAGCTTGCTCCCGCTGGAGCGCGAAGCGGTCCCAATTCAGTAAACACGCTGTATCAGGTATTCCGTGTTTACCGGTTTGCGACCGCTTCGCGGCCGAGCGGGAGCAAGCTCCCTCGCCACAGGTATCGGTTTTCGACCCGTTAGATCAGCGACCTCAGGTCCTGAAGCGACGAACCAACCCGTCCAGTTCATTCGACAGCCCGGCCAGGCTCTGCGAGTCCAGGCGCGCCGAGTTCGCCAGTTCTGCCACCAACTGCGCGTCGCCATGGATCTGGCTGATGTGCCGGTTGATGTCTTCGGCCACCTGATGCTGTTCTTCCGCCGCCGTGGCGATCTGCGTGTTCATGTCGCGAATCACATCCACCGACTCACGAATAAGCCCGAAACTGCTGCGCGCTTCACCGATGCGGGTCACCGATTGTTGCGACACTTCCAGGCTCGCATGCATCTGTTGAGTCACTTGGCTGGTGCGCTTGGCCAGGTTGCCCAGCAAGCCATCGATTTCCGCCGTGGAATCCGCCGTGCGTTTGGCCAGTGCCCGAACTTCATCCGCCACCACTGCAAACCCGCGACCTTGCTCACCGGCCCGTGCAGCCTCAATGGCGGCGTTCAGGGCCAGCAGGTTGGTCTGTTCGGCAATCGAGCGAATGGTCCCCAGGATCGACTGGATGTCGTTGCTGTCGCGTTCGAGCTGTTGCATCGACTGCGCCGACTGTTCGATTTCCTGGCTCAGGCGATCAACGCTGGTCACGGCCGCATCAATCTGTTGCTGACCTTGACGCGCCTGGCGTTGGCCACTGTCGGCGGATTCTGCCGCCTGGCTGCATGAGCGCGCGACTTCGTTGGCGGTGGCGACCATTTCATGGAACGCCGTGGACACCATGTCCACCGCCTCACGCTGGCGCCCGGCGGCTTCAGCCATGTCGCTGGAAACCTGAGTCGAGCTCTTCGAGGTGGCGAGAATCTTGGTCGCGGCGCCGCCGATGCTTTGGATCAGGTTACGAATCGCCGTCAGGAACTGATTGAACCAGTTGGCCAGTTGCGCGGTTTCGTCGCTGCCACGGATTTCCAGGTTTTTGGTCAGGTCGCCTTCACCTTGGGCGATGCCTTCCAGGCCGCTGGCCACGCTGCGGATCGGTCGCACGATGACACTGGCGAAACTGGCGCCAATGATGGCGAAGAACACTGCCAGAACGGCGGCGATGATTGCGATCAGCCAAGTCAGTTGAGTCGCGGAGCTCATCACATCGTTTTGCTTGATCAGGCCGATAAAGGTCCAGCCCAGTTGCTCCGACGGCCAGACGTTGGCCATGTAGCGTTCGCCGTTCAACTCGACTTCCACCAGGCCTTTGCCGGCCTTGGCCAGTTGCGCATAACCTTCGCCGAGGCTGCTCAGGGCTTTGAAGTTGTGTTCCGGTTGTTTCGGATCGACCAGCACGGTGCCGGTGTTTTCCAGCAGCATCAGGTAGCCGGTTTCACCCAGTTTGATCTGCTTGACGATCTCGGTGAGCTGCTTGAGCGTCACGTCGATACTGACCACGCCGCCGTTGGTGCCCAATTGGTTGTCGATGGTGCGCACGGTGCTGACGTAGGTCGCATCGTCCTGGGCCCAGTAATAGGCCTCGGTGCGAAATGGTTTGCCCGGCTTGGCCTGGGCCGCCTTGTACCAGGGGCGCTGGCGCGGGTCGTAATTGTTCAGCTTCGCGTCGTCCGGCCAGGACACGTAACCGCCCGCCGCAGTGCCGAGGATGGCATAGGCGTAGGACGGATGGCTGTTGCCCAGGTCCTGCAGGAGGCTGAAGACCTTTTTGTCCATCTCGCCCTGGGGAATGCTCTCGGCGTTGGCGCTCATGTAGGTCTTGAGGCTGTCGTCGGAGTTCTTGATCAGCGGTTGTCTGGCCAGGTAGTCGACGTTCTGGCTGATGCCGTCGAAGAACAATTGCATGGCGTTGCTGACCTGACGAATTTCACGACCACTGCTGTCGACGAAATTCTCCTTGGCGTCACTGCGCAGATTCAGCACCACGAGGGTGGCGACCAGCACCACGGGCAGGCAGGCGATGATTGCAAACGCCCAGGTCAACTTCTGTTTGATGTTCATCCGCGCTCCAGATTTTTCTTGTAGGCCCACGCAGTGCAGATGACTCGCGGATTATTGGCAGCCGTAAACGTATTTGATCAACCCGGATCCCTGAGCGCGCCATCGTTTTTGTGGTCGGAACGATTGTCGGACAAATCACTCTGTCACTGAGGACTTCGGCTGAATTAATGGGAAATTGAGGCTTGGTGAGAAATATCCTACGAAAGGTGTGAATTAAGGTGTCAGCTTCTGTCGCAAATGCCCTCGCACCCCTTCGCCACACAGGGGGGCAGGCTCAGCTATGATCTCGGGCGGCCGATGACGACCGAAAGGGGTTGGCCGATTAATTCGGCACATTGTGTGCCTCACGACGTTCATAGGTCGGCAACCCCTCCCCCGAACGAGTGGATTGCCGTATAACGAATGACTTTCGCGTGTTTGGTAATAAAGGACCCACAATAAAAGCTGATGAAGACTCCAAAACGCATTGAACCCCTGATCGAGGACGGTCTGGTCGACGAGGTGCTGCGCCCACTCATGAGTGGTAAAGAAGCAGCTGTTTATGTGGTGCGCTGCGGTAACGAGCTACGTTGCGCGAAGGTCTACAAGGAGGCGAATAAACGCAGTTTCCGTCAGGCGGCCGAATATCAGGAAGGCCGCAAGGTGCGCAACAGCCGCCAGGCTCGAGCGATGGCCAAAGGCTCGAAATTCGGCAAGAAAGAAACTGAAGACGCCTGGCAGAACGCCGAAGTGGCGGCGCTGTTCCGTCTGGCCGGTGCCGGTGTTCGGGTGCCCAAGCCGTATGACTTCCTCGAAGGCGTACTGCTCATGGAGCTGGTGGCCGACGAGTACGGCGATGCCGCGCCGCGTCTGAACGACGTGGTGCTGGAGCCGGACCAGGCGCGCGAATATCACGCGTTCCTGATTTCGCAGATCGTGCTGATGCTGTGTACCGGTCTGGTGCACGGTGACCTGTCCGAGTTCAACGTGCTGTTGACCCCGACGGGCCCGGTGATCATCGACTTGCCGCAAGCGGTAGACGCGGCGGGCAACAACCACGCGTTCAGCATGCTGGAGCGGGACGTGGGCAACATGGCGTCTTACTTCGGCCGGTTTGCGCCAGAGTTGAAAAAGACCAAATACGCCAAGGAAATGTGGGCGCTGTACGAAGCCGGCACCTTGCACCCGGCCAGCGTGTTGACGGGCGAGTTCGACGAACCGGAAGAATTGGCCGACGTCGGCGGTGTCATACGCGAAATCGAGGCGGCACGCCTGGATGAAGAGCGTAAACAGGCGGTGCGCGCGGCAGATGACGCGCCACCGGGCAAAACCGAAGAACCGCCTCCGCCGTGGATGCAGTGATCGGTTAACGAAAACCCGGCTTCGGCCGGGTTTTTTGTAAATGCTGATCCCTAAACACTGGAGATCATTTGTGGGAGTGAGCCTGCTCGCGCCTACAGTGGATTGTTCCCTGCGACTCCCACACTCAAGGACTGAATGTGAACCCCTCCACCCGCAATGCCCAGCTGATCATCGCGTCCCGTCTGGTCTCGGACTTCGGCGCCTTTCTCAACATGGTCGCCCTGGCCACTTACGTCTACCTGCTCAGCAACAGCGCCATGAGCGTTGGCATTTTCCTCGCCAGCCGGGTGGGCGGAGGGGTTTTCGCCAGCTTGATCGGCACCTCGTTCTATCGCCGCTGGGCCGGGCGCATGCCGCTGATTGCCTTTGATTTGCTGCGCGCAGGGTTGTTGGGCCTGTTGCTGGTGCTGCCGGTCGCCCAGCAAGCGCTGCTTTTACCGTTGATCGCGTTCGGCCTGGGGTTCGGCAACTCAATGTTCGCCATCGGCCTCAACAGCCAGTTGCCGCACCTGATCGAAGGCGAGCACTTGCTCAAGACCAACGCCTGGATCACCTCGGCCTCGTCGGCGGCCATGGTCGGTGGGAGCCTGGTGGCAGGACTGTTGGTGGCGGCCTTCGGCTTTGAAACGGTGTTCGCATTGAACGTGGTCACTTATCTGCTGGCCGCGTTGTTCATCCTGCCGTTGCGGTTTTCCCGACCAGCACCCGATCCCGAACCAACCCAGCCTCGTAGTGAGTGGCACGCCTTGCGCCAGGGCTTGCGCAGTACGCCCGTGGTGGCCGCGATGCTCGCCGTCACCATGGCCGACACCTTGGGCAGCGCGGCGCACAACGTCGGCTTTCCGATCATTTCCCGGCTACTGACGCCCGAGTCGGCCAGTACCACGCTGGGCCTGATGCTGGCCGTCTGGGCGTGCGGAAAGCTGATCGGCGCGCGAATCGCCAGTCGCCTGAAAGGGTCGGACAATGCACACCTGGAGCGGCGATTTTTCTTCGGGGTATTGCTGATGTCCTGCGGTTTTATCCTGATGTTCCAGCAGCAGACCCTCTACGGTTTGCTGTTGTTCTCGTTACCGGCCGGATTGGGTGACGGCTTCTCCGAGGTCGGCCTGATGTCGCGTCTGCAACGTGAACCGGACAGCCTGCGCCTGCCGATCTTCAGCTTGCTGACACTGCTGCAAATGACCGGTTTCGGGGTCGGCATGTTGATCGCCGCGCCGTTCTATTCGTGGTGGACGCCGGGGGCCGTGGTGCTGCTGTTCCACGGCGTTCCCCTGACCACGTTGCTGGTGGTGAAGGTGCTCGCGATCAGGGGCGAACGGGTGACGCGCAGCAGCCCGACTCCAGGTTCTTGAGGATCGGACAATCGGGACGATGGTCGCCCTGACAGTGTTCGACCAGGTCCTGCAGGGTGTCGCGCAACTGACCCAGCTCGCGGATCTTCTGGTTCAGCTCGTCGATGTGCTGGCGGGCCAGGGCTTTCACGTCGGCGCTGGCCCGTTGGCGGTCCTGCCAGAGGGTCAGCAACTTTCCCACTTCTTCCAGCGAAAACCCCAGGTCCCGGGAGCGTTTGATGAACGCCAGCGTGTGCAGGTCATCGTCGCCATAAATGCGGTAGCCGCTGTCGGTGCGGTGGGCGGCCTTCAGCAAGCCGATGGACTCGTAATAACGAATCATCTTCGCGCTCAGGCCGCTGTGCCGCGCTGCTTGGCCGATGTTCATCGATTGTCCTCCAGGTCCTTGGGTTTCCAGGTTTTCAACAGTAACGCATTGCTCACCACGCTGACGCTGGACAGCGCCATCGCCGCGCCGGCCAGCACCGGGTTGAGGAAGCCGAACGCTGCCAGCGGAATGCCGATCAGGTTATAGACGAACGCCCAGAACAGGTTTTGCCGGATCTTTGCGTAGGTCTTGCGGCTGATTTCCAGCGCGGCGGGCACCAGTCGGGGATCGCCGCGCATCAGGGTGATGCCGGCCGCGTGCATGGCAACGTCGGTGCCACCGCCCATGGCGATGCCGATGTCGGCGGCCGCCAGGGCCGGGGCGTCGTTGATGCCGTCGCCGACCATCGCCACCACGCCGGTTTTTTTCAGTTCGGCGACGGTGGCGGCTTTGTCTGCCGGCAAGACTTCGGCGTGGACATTGGTAATGCCCAGCGCTTCGGCAACCACTTTGGCACTGCCGCGGTTGTCGCCGGTCAGCAAGTGGCTGCTGATGTGGCGTGCGCTGAGCTGTTGCACCGCGTGCAGCGCACCGGGTTTGAGGGTGTCACCGAACGCGATCAGGCCCAGTACCTTTGGCTCGGGGCTTTGTTCAATCAACCAGGAGAGGGTGCGGCCTTCGGTTTCCCACGCGGTTGCGGAGTCGGCCAGATCCCCTGCGCTCAAACCGCTTTCTTCCAGCAGCCTGCGATTACCCAAGGCCAAACGACGGCTGTCGAGCGTGCCGGCGATGCCGCGACCGGTCAGCGATTGACTGTCGCTGACGTCGGCCACGGTCAAAACCCGTTCGGTGCAGGCGTCCAGAACCGCCTTGGCCAGCGGGTGTTCACTGCCGCGTTGCAGGGCGCCGGCCATTTGCAGCAGGGCAGCTTCGTCACCGTTAGTGGCACTCAGATGAGCGATTCGCGGCGAACCCGAGGTCAGCGTGCCGGTCTTGTCGAACACTACGGCGCTGACTTCATGAGCGCGTTCGAGCGCTTCGGCGTCCTTGATCAGAATCCCATAGCGGGCCGCGACGCCGGTGCCGGCCATGATCGCGGTCGGCGTGGCCAGCCCGAGTGCGCAAGGGCAAGCGATGACCAGCACGGCGACGGCGTTGATCAACGCGGTTTCAATCGGCGCGCCGTACAACCACCAGCCAATCAGCGTCGCCAACGCGATCAACAGAACGGTAGGCACAAATACCTGACTGACTTTATCCACCAGCTTCTGAATCGGCGCTTTGGCGGCCTGGGCGTCTTCGACCAGACGGATGATCCGCGCCAGCACGGTTTCCGCCCCCAACGCTTGAGTGCGAACCAGCAACCGGCCTTCGCCATTGATGGCACCGCCCGTGACCTTGTCACCGGGTTGCTTGGGCACCGGCAGGCTTTCGCCGCTGATCAGCGCTTCGTCGGCGTGGCTCTGGCCTTCGACCACTTCACCGTCCACCGGGAAGCGTTCGCCGGGTTTGACCATGACCAGGTCGTTGAGGCGCAAGGCGCTGATGGCAACGTCCTGCTCGCGGCCGTCGATCACCTGAATAGCGCGTTCCGGGCGCAAGGCTTCGAGGGCGCGGATGGCGCTGGCGGTCTGGCGCTTGGCACGGCTTTCCAGGTATTTGCCCAGCAACACCAAGGCAATCACCACCGCCGAGGCTTCGAAATATAGATGTGGCATGCGCCCGGCCGCCGTGGCCCATTCATAAAGACTCAAGCCATAGCCGGCGCTGGTACCGAGGGCGACCAGCAAATCCATGTTGCCAGCCCCGGCGCGCACGGCTTTCCAGGCGGCCACATAAAAACGTGCGCCGAAAATGAACTGCACCGGCGTGGCCAGCGCGAATTGCACCCAGGCCGGGAGCATCCAGTGCACGCCAAACGGTTGCAGGAGCATTGGCAACACCAGCGGCAGGGCGAGGGCGATCGCCATGATCAACGCCCAGCGCTCACGGTGCAGGCGCTGCTGTTGCTGATCGGTTTGCGGGTGTTCGACTTCCCAGACGCTGGCGCTGTAACCGGCTTTGGTGACCGCGGCGATCAAGGTTTGCGGATCGATGTGTCCGAGCAGTTCCAGATGCGCCCGTTCGTTCGCCAGGTTGACGCTGACGCTTTTCACCCCGGGCACTTTGGCCAGCGCCCGTTCGACGCGACCGACGCAGGAAGCGCAGGTCATGCCGTCGATGCTCAACTCCAGACTTTGCTGCGGCACGCTGTAGCCGGCCTGCTGCACAGCGTCGATCAAGGCCGGCAGGCTGTCGCCGGGCGCCTGGACCCGCGCCTGCTCGGTGGCGAGGTTGACGCTGACGGCAGAAGCGCCGATGACTTTGCTCAAGGCACGCTCGACACGCCCCGCGCAACTGGCGCAGGTCATGCCGGCAATCGGCAGATCGAACGTAGTGGATTCGGACATCGGTCGCGCTCCCTGTAGAAGATGTCTACAGGATCAACCTTGCCATGCTGGCAAGGTCAAGCGCCATGTCTCAGATCAAAAGACCTGATCGTTCCCACGCTCTGTGTGGAAATGCAGCCGGGACGCTCCGCGTCCCATTTAAAAGCCCAACGCAGAGCGTCCGTTGAAGTGTTCCCCCCGCAGAGCATGGGAACGATCGGTGTGGCGATTAGTAGTCGAGAGCGGTGGGCTTCAGGTACATCCCTTCCTGCGTCATCGCAATCCGGAACTTCAACACGTCCCCGGCCTTGAGCGTGATGTTCTGCGAACCCGGTGCGAGCATGCCCGGGTTGCAACCCGGTGCCTGGCCCGGCAGCAGTTTGAGGCGCAGGGACACATTACCCGGCGGCAGGTTGAACGAGGTGCTTTGTTCCTGGAACAGCCGCGCCGACAGTTGGTCCTGGATGTAGACGCCGATCTCGCAGGAGGTCGCGACTTCGAGGCGCTCGCGGGAAATGATCAGTACGCCATAGTCCTCCCCGGCGGCTTGAACCGAAGGTGTCGCGGCAAATAGGCTGAGGAAGCCAAACAGGCTGAGAGCTGACCAGCGCATGGCTGAATCTCCTGAAGTCGAGTCATTGATGCACGCAGCTTGGCCGAGCGCGACACCGATTGCCAGCCCGGCAGATTTCGGCAGAACTTGACCTTGCCATGGTGGCAAGCCCGAGACTGCTCGCAACCTCATAAAAGGAGCCACACCATGCAAGTGTTCAACGTTCAAGGCATGTCCTGCGGTCACTGCGTCAAAGCCATTACCCAGGCGCTGCAAGCCAAGGATCCGGCGGCCAGCGTGCGGGTCGATCTGGCAGCCGGGGAAGTCGGTGTGGAAAGCGCGCTGACGACCGAGCAAGTGATCGCAGCGATCACGGAAGAAGGCTACGACGCCAAACTCGCTTAAGCCCAGGCACAATCCCCTGTAGGAGCGAGCCTGCTCGCGATAGCGGTGTGTCATTCAGCGTTGATGTTGACTGGCACTGCGCTATCGCGAGCAGGCT
>NZ_JASCOM010000007.1:0-85657 GCF_029959925.1 Pseudomonas sp. PS02303 | reverse complement strand
GTCATGTTCAACTCTCCAGGTGTGGGTGATCCCCAGAGCCCTTCACACGGAAGGGCTCTGGTGGATCACCCACGGAGGGTGACCACGCAGCGGTCTAGCCGAAGCTAGACTTGAATCCGTTCACTGGGCCAACCCCTGAGGGAAGGCTCAGTGGGCCTTGATGTTCGTGCCGTGCTTCTTGTCGAGACGGTCAGCGACCACATAACCGATCACGCCGGTTAGGGCCAAAGCACCGACAACGCCTACGATTGCGTAAACAAGCATCTGCATCGAGTCCATTTCATTCTCCTTTCGGATTGCTCATCGCTGTAATCAAGGATACCACCAAATCGGCGATCATCATTACCACGCCAAGCACCAGACAGAACGATACGACAAGCGGATGCGTTCCTGGTGTAACGATGGAAACAAAAGCGGCTGCCAACAAGCTACAGCCAACGCCCATAAGTGAAGCCTTAATCCAGTCGAATAGTATTTTCTTGTACATCTTTTTTACTCCTCAAAAAGACGAGGAGTCCCAACGGGATTCCCCGTCAGGGTTTAATTATTTCCAACTCCGAGCCGTTCGGCTGAGTTAGAAGAACAACAATAAAGCCATTTGCCTGCGAATAAATCGCATAGGCAAAGTTCGATTTTTCTGCCAACGATGATGCGCTGCGAACAGCGTCAATTGCGTTTACATGAAACATCGGGACGACCTCTTACGAAGCAAAGACTTCCAGTAAAACCGAAAGCTTTTTGCCAAGAGCCTTATTGAATCAAAGCGCGTGACGTGCCTTGATCATTTCTGCGGTGTGAGACTGCTGAGCAGTTTCAACGCCTGCATCGAACGCCTTGAAGCCAAGTTGAATGCCACCAACAACAAGAGCGGTAAGGACGATGAGAGTTTTCATGGTGTTCTCCGTTAGCAAAAGATGCAGACGGAGAACCACCCTGGCGGGAAGTAATCTCCCCGCTGCGGGTTTTTTATGCACGCAGAAAAACCAATATCCAGTTGCCTGGATGTCGATAATTTGAGTGCTATTTTTAAGCCGGTTTGAAAGCGTGGCTCTGCTTTTTGTGACTCATCACATACATGATGAGAACACTGCCTGAACGCATACACGTTTCAGGCCTTGGCGGACATGCTCATGCATGGCGCTAAGTTCTAAGCACAGAGGGCTCTGTGCTGGAGGGGTTCTTGAGAGCTCGACCTGAGGCCCGCTCTATGCCTGCGATGATACCAAACCGATGCCCTTTAACAAGATGGCGAACCAAAAAAAAGGGTGACCCGAAGGCCACCCTTTCACACTCATAGCCCATTAGGTGAGAACACCTTGTGGCCGCATTTATTCCGGAAACGGTCAACAACCATCTCCATTGGCTCCTCCAGCTTTATCGGCTGGAAAAAACCTTCTCCCCGCGAGTGCTTCAGGAGGATGACGCCCCCTGATGACAGCTCCCATAGGTGAACCTTTGTGCCCCCTTTGGTTACCCAAGCCTTACGGCTTATCGAGGCCTGGCCTTGCAAACGAGCAGCTTCGAGGATCGCGTTCATCGACTTCTCCATACATCCATGCAGGGAGAAGCCCCGCGGGGGATTTCTCCCCCTTGGGTTGTGTTTTTTAGAGTCCTGAATATCTGCTTTCGAGCTTCAATTTATCCGGTGATACCGGGAACCAGTAGCAATCCCAGTCCAGAAAAATGAAAGCTTCGGGACGAAACTCAGGATCGATCTCTCGGACGAATCCCAGGATTTTCTTTCCCTGGATTTCGACTCCGTATCCATTTGTCACCGTCACGGTATCGCCAAGGATGAAGTCGCATGGAACAGGCGCGACTTTTGCCATCTTTTCTTCAACAAACCGGTGCATTTTCATCTCCATTTTCATGGAGAACCCCGCCGGGGTTCCCCGGTAGGGTTATTTGCAGATTGCGTTGGCCAGCTCTTCAGCGTGCAGCAGAGCGTACGCTCTTCGCTCCTGGCTCATGTATGGCCAGCAAGAGCCAACTGCGTCCGAATAGCTCCCGAATGCGTCAATCCAGTCCCAGTAAATGTTCGTGCTGTCCACACGTCGCATCTGGTCAGCAGCTGGACGAACAAGGCTGAAAACCTTGTACAGCTCGCCACGCTCAACCGCCTGCTTTACAACCTGAAGCTCGCCTTCCGTCATAGCCTTGCGGCAAACCTTCTCGACGAGAACGCCGGCAGCGCGTTTCAGCAGCCTTTCAACTAGCTTGACCACCTGATCGTTACGAGTAACGAACGTCCTGGCTTCGCCGGCCTGGGCATCCTTATAAGCATTCATCTGATTCTCCATTTCTACGAAACGCAGAAAGGGAGAAAGCCCGTAGGGGCTTTCCCCCCTATCGGGCTTCTATTTACTTAAACAGTTCTTTGGCTGCGATTTTCAATGTGGTAGCGCGAACATCTTCGAAGTCGCACATCATTGCTTCACAACAGACTCGGAAGCTAAACGGATGAACTTCGTCCGAAAGTACCCAATCCATTGCTTCGCGCCAATTCTGCTCACTGACCTGAGGATGAATGATCTGCCTCAGAGTGATTTTCAGCAGGTATTCCCGCATCCACTCAACGTAATCATCGGTGATTTCGTCTCGTGTCCGCAGGGCTTCCAACTCAGCGTCTGACATTTCCAGAATGTCGAGAAATCCAAGTTGAAAGACTCGCGCATGGCTTGCCTTTCTCCGTGGTCTCCGCTCAAACGAGCGGCGCTGAATAATTACTTGTTCCCCAAACAGATCCAGCAAGGGCAACGCAGTCGCAGTATTTTCCATTTCAGACCTCCTCAAACCGACAGAGGCCTCCCACTAGGGAAAGCCCCTAGTGGGTTGAATGGTTATTTGTCAGGCGGCTAATGCTTCGCGAACAAGCTCAAAGAGCGAGTTCTTGAGATTCGCAACCTCCCCAACAGCACGGTATTGGCTGAACAATGCTTTCAGGATGTGCTCATTGGCACTTCCGAAACCAAGTCCAATCACTTCGATACCGCTGACCTCACACCGCTGAATAAACTCTTTCGCTGCATGAGTAGTACCTGCGTTCGGTTCCCCATCCGTTATGACGAAAAGAATCTTCTTCTCGCCCTTCGCACGAAGAACTTCAACAGCAGCCGGCCACAGTGCTTGCGCAAGAGGCGTACCGCCCTCCGACATCGCACCAAAGCCACCTTCGCTTACCGCCCTGATCAATCGCTCTTTCGGGCTCTTGATCAGTGCGCAGCGCTCAACGCCATCGTTCGCCTTGTTGGGAAACGACATCGCGCCGGTTGTCACCAGCGGAAGTCCCTCCAGCGCGCTTAGAACCGCATAGACTGCGGCTTCGGCCTGATCCATCGCAGATTTCATACTCCCCGACTTGTCGAGAAGAATCTGGATCGATGCAGACTGACGCTCTGCTCGAGACTTACTTCTAAACACCCTCGTTTCGCCGCCCTTCATCATGGCGATACGGCCAGTGTCGATCCGCTTGCCCTGCCGCTTCAGCCGAACACGGCAATCAACCTGCGCCTGTAACAGCCCATTAAGGCACTGTCGCAGACCGGCCGATTGCTCGATGCCCAATTGCACACGGCGGACGCTCGCTTGATCGGATCGGTTCCTCCCCCTCCCATCCAGAGAGAATGGTCGGAGCGGATTACCGTCGCGCACTGCCTTACGGCCTAGCAACTCACCCGCCTTGTCGCCAACTTCCGAGATCAACCCTTTCAGGTCGGCTTCGGTTGCATCCTTGGCCTGCTCGCGCAGGTTGCTGGCTTCTGGGGAAGGTTTGCCGCTGCCATTGCTGGACTGCGAGGTTTCTTGGCCATCGTCGCCGGCATTGCTGCCGCTACTTGGTTGGGATTGGTCTTGCGGCTCGGAGCCGGACTGGCCTCCATCAGATGTTTCCTGCTTGGATTCGGGTTGCCCCTCCTCTTTGCCTTCATCACCTGCACCCGCACCACCGTCTTGCTTCTGCTCCTGCTGCTGATCGCCTCCACCCGACTCTTGCGAGTCCTGAGGAGCACCCTCCGAGCCTTGCTCGGGCTGCGGTTGCTCATCTTCCTGCTCATCCTCTTGCGAAGGCAGCAGGTCGATAATCGCGTCCACCAGAGCGAGAACATCTGTTGTGCTCTCGCACGTCAGGGTGTTCTTCACCAGGGTCAGGATCTGATCCGTAAGGTCAGCCCCAAGAAGGGTCTCCATACGGGCCAGGTAGGCTTTTGCTGGAACCTCAAGCTGCGGTTCCTGGAGTAGCCAGTAACCGCCGTAGAGAATTCCGTTGTGAATCACATGAAGCGCCGGGCAGTCATCCACCTGCTCAGGCCGGAACGGCTCAAGCAGAACCTTGCGGTTCAGGTAGCGGATGTCCGACTCAGTACCTGGGTACTGATCCATGCTCAATCGTTCAATGCGGATGTCCTCAAGAATGTTCAGCAGATTCTTGCGGAAGGGTGTCGGGCTTGAGTCGCGAAAGCAGCCCATGTCTGTGTTGCGGACATGGGAGCATTCATGTGCGATGTACCCGAAGGACAGCGGCAGATCGTCCTCGGTGAAGGGGACAAATACGTTTTTTCCATCTGTCTTAGCCTGGATACCCTCAACATGCACTTTGACGCCAGTTAGCTCGGCAAGGTGCTGTGCATAGATCGGAAGAGTGCCGACCAGGGATTGATTGCTCATCGTTTATCTCCTTTCTCGCCACCGCGAAAAGGAGTAACCCCGCGAGGAGGGTTACTCCCACGCGGGGTTTGTTTGTGATGTCAGAACCAGAAGGTGCCGAAGGGCATATCGGGTTCGGACGGATTGATTACGAGGGGTTCTTCAGACTGCTCCACTGGAACGGATTCAGCTGGTTCAACAACCTCGGGTTTTGCTGGTACTTCGTTGATGCTGTCGTGACAACTCGGATTAGCTACGCTTGCGCTCAGCTCTTCCTCGACCATCGTTACGGCATCCGCGGGTACTTCAGCATCAGGTACAGCAACAGCAGTGACAGTCTCGGCCGTAGCCTCGATCTCAACTGCTGTAGGAGCCTCTGTTTCAACACTGGCCGGGGCCTCGGTTTCAACTGAAGGCAATGCTGGAACGAAGGCCATCGATGCATCTTCATGACCGTTAGCTATGTTCAGGTTTTTGATCAGCCGCTTGATCGAGTCCTCATCAGAGAGGGCCGACACAAGGGCTACAACACTGTTGTACTGAGAGCCATTAACCACCCCGGACTTGGGGAGAGCCGCAAGGACTTCCTCAATGTGTTCGGTTAGGGCTTTGACCTCACTGGACAGGAACATCAGGCCGCGAAGCTTGGCGTTGATCTTCCGAACAGTGTTCAGCGTCGTTTGTGTGACATGGCCACGAGTGGCCAAGCCTGTTTCAAGCAAGCGCTCGGCTGTATCTGCCGTCTCAGCGTACAGCTGATCTGACAAACCACGGACCTGCGTACCCAGCGTGTTAGAGAGGTGCTTGTCGCCATCAGGGGAAACACGGCATGCCGCGTACCCAAAATGCATCCCTGCATCTACCTGCGCCTTCGGTGTCACCGAGGTGCGGATAGCATCACGCCATTCTTGCTTCTCCCAGCCCTTGTCGATCCACTCAGTGATCCAGCGTTCGTAGTTAGGGAGAAAGTTGTTTTTCAAGTCGTAGAATTGCGATTTGAGCGCTTCCAGTCGGTCAACAACCTCTTGGATCTTGTCCTGGGAAACTGCATAGCCACCCAGGAACCGCACACCACACTCTTCCACCACCTTTGTAGCCTGCCGCTTGATCTTCTCAAACGGTTTCAGCTTCTCCGGGTCGATTACACGCATCGATCCGAGTGAAGCCAAAATAGCAGGAGGAATCTTCCCCTCCAGCATTTCAGGTTTAAGCTTTTTCCGAGCAGTCCACAGATGGATACCGGAAAGATCGACCAGCAGTAGTTGGTCTAGGATTTTAATTTCATTCTGTTGAATGGACATTTCACGATTCTCCTTTCTCACATGCATGAAAAAGGGGGAATCGCACCCGTGGGGGGAGATTCCCCCTTTAGGGTTTTTTACACAGCAACCTTCCAATCGCCACCAAAGACACTCTGGGCGATCTTACGAATTGCTGTTTTCTGAACTAAATCGCAGCGATTGAGCAGTGATTCATCCAGCGAAAGCTGAAGCGGATTAGCTGCGCCTTGGTGAGTGTATCCACAAGAGATACGCCCCCAACGAAGCAATGTCCGAGTGGACATCGTAACGCTTAGGTAATTACCACCTAACCCTTGATGTTGATTACGAATGGAGTTCGCAACCTTCACCATATTTTTCGCCATCTCTTCCGGAAGCATTGGCAAAGCAGATATCAAAGTTGCTACTTCGTTATCAGCCTCGAGGTATGGAACCTCAAACACACGGAAGCGATCCAGCGATGCCAGGTTCTGCTGCATGGTGCCAGCATGTACTCCCGATGCATCGCCCTGTCCCGCCGTATTGCCGCAAGCGACAAACCGGAAGTTGACATGAGGCTTCACAACCTCACCATTGTTTTCCGCAATCACTAAGGGTCTCCCCTCCATGACAGCGTGCAGACCTACAGTTACTGCCGGATCAAGTGTGTCGTACTCATCGAGCACGAACACAAACCCATTGCGCATTGCTTGGGTCAGCGGCCCATCCACAAACTTCGTGTTCAGGTCGCCACTCACCGGATCAGTGACAGGCAGGTTGTAACCAGTAAGCTCCGGCATTTCCATCCGGCTGTGTGCCGAAACGGTGATGCAGGGCCAATTAAGATGGGCAGTGACTTGCTCTACGAGCGAAGACTTACCCGATCCAGTTGGGCCGAGGAGCATGCAGCTATCCCCAAACGGAGCGTAGAGCCAACTCATGAACGGCTTGACCAGCATCTCGCGGAAGAAATACTTCTTCTTCGGCGCGACGTGATGCATCCACTGGTGTCCTTCTGCAAAACCTGGCGCTTGCGCGTTGGTATTGAAGCCGAACTCTTTCATCTCAACTTTTGCATTGAATTGCATTTTATATTCTCCGTTCTCGAAAGCAGTTGCCCAAGAAAAGGAGAATCCCCATAGGGGAAGACTCCCCCAGTGGGCGGTTTATTTTGTGCGGGTTTTACGCAGCAACTACCAGATCAATCACAGACAGGCTGTCTTCACTGGTTTTTTTGGTGAAGCTTACGACTGGTGTGAGCCCGTGATAAACCAGCTCGGCACACAGCGAATGCATCATCCATGGCGGGCAACTGACCAGAACGGTAGTTGTGCCAGATTTCTTTGCTTCAGCAAGGGCAATTTCGGCAAGACGCTCAACGCGCTTTGCAACACTTTCCTTGGTCGGCAACACCGGGAAGAAAAGGAGACTACGAATCTCCTGAAATTCCTTCCAACTCGTAAGATCACGAACCCCGAAGGCTTCGAGTTCACGGGTAGTTTTAAACTTGGTCAGATTAACGACTTCGTTGGTATTGCTCATATTCTCAACTCCAGTTTTCAGAGCGGAGAAATCCCATACGGGTTTCCCCGCATGGGTAGGTTTTTAAGCTGATTAGAGTCGCAGCTAACGACCCGTGCCAGGCACGGACAAACATCTACGCTCATGCGTGGATGGTTGATTCTGGGGGGTAGCATAGGTCAGACGGACTTATGCTTACTTGAACAGCCCCGATCGGGACTGTGAGGGTTCTTGAGCTGCAATAGCGCGCAGCTTACGCACCTTTCGGTAGGGCCATGATGCCTATTTACAGGGATGCCTGCAACCCTCTGGGATCACGCAAATTTGCGGTCAAACAGGCCCGGAGGAGAAAGAAAAGCCGCCCTTGGTCAGCCTTGGGCGGCTCGCTTATCGTGCTTCTGGGCCGGCTCACATCAGGTGAGGGATTCCAATAGCGTCCCAATCGTTGGCAGTAGGCTTAAAGCCCACCTGCCATGGCCATGGAACCTCAAATTCATGCTCTTCTGACGCGAATACAGCCGTTCCCGTGTCTAGGTAATCGAGAACCCACATGTAGGCCTGCTCGCCTTCAATCTTTACCGGGCCGAGTATCGCAACCAGGTGCTTGTACCCTTCTGGCGGAGTCTCAGGGGGTAGCCACCCAGCAATCAGCTTCTCGTGCCGCGGTGGATTCGTCCGATCCACGCCCTTGTAAAGCTCGGCTTCAGCCTTCGTCATTTCACTCATGCTCATTTCGTCCATCCTCGTGCAGTTGACCTCATCCGATGGTGCTGTCATTCGTCTAAAACCCAAATCAGCTAACCAAGTGCGCGGCCTACCGTGCGCAGCAGATCATCGATCACGCTTGCCCCATATCGATCCCAGTAAAAGGCAACCGTGTGCGGCTGGATGTATCCCGTGAAGAACACCAGCCAATAACCGACTGCGCAGAGAGTTATGACCTTGGCGAATAGTCTTCGAGCTATCTGCCCATTGAACAGAACGGATGCGATTACCCCGCCGGCTATCCCTCCTCCTACAGCAAACACCAAAAACCAGGCGATATGCTCGATGTAATCACCAAGATAAACGGAGATCATGGGCGTCCCTCTGCTTTCTCAGACATGGCCACGGGCTCCATCCCAGAAGGATTTGAGATGGAAAAAAAACGCTGGGAGCAGGATCAGCACTAAGCTCGCTACTACAGATAAGGTCACCACCGTCACCGCGCCGTTGAGTGCATGCCACATGCCGATCTCGAGATAGCGCGTCCCCAGATCCGCTGCCTTGATGATGAACGCCATTGCTACGCCTTCTCCTTGGTATGGGATCATCTGGAGCAAGAAAATTAATCCGCCGAAAGCGACCGCGATGATCGCGAATCCCTTGAGACCTAGGGCGATATCGGCTGTGCTTGGGATGGCGTGCATCGAGATAACCAGGACGAGTAACGCCAGAGCAAACCCCTGCAATGAGCCAGTACCCAAGTCGACGATCGCGGTAACAGAACCGGTGGCCACAGCGCCGATCCAGACAACCAACGGCACCAATCCCTGGTCGGGAAGGCTCTGATCGTATGATGTGCCAAGGGAGAGAACGGCGATTGCGCCCCCGGCCAACAAGGGCGCTATGCCCTGAACAAGGAGACCAATCGAGTTGCGCAGAGAAAACGGGCTGTAGGAAAACTCGACGTAGCCCAACTGCCCAGTGATTGCATCCGGTGCGAATAGAGCAAGCTTCCTGATTCGCAGGCCGAAGAGCAGGCATGCAATCGCGTGCGCCATTTCATGTACAGGCCCGCCGATGATTCCAGTGTTCCGATAGACGATCCACGTCTTTACCGAAAACTGTGACACCAGCTTACCCCAGACAAAAATCGCGCCGGCCGGCACCAGTAAAAGCGCGAGATAGAGGTAAATCATGCGCGCTGCCCCGCTGCTGCTTCCATCTCCCGCTTGGCCTCAGCGTGACTTTTTTGGATCACGACCTGGGTGATGCTGTTGATCACCAACACCTTCTTTGCTCTTGTGGCTGCGACATAGAGCAAATTCAACTCATCAACCCGCTGATCAGGGGTGATCTTCTCTTCGTCGAAGATGTCTGGGAAATCTTCTTCCAGGACAACCACATCCCACTCCAGCCCCTTCGAGCGGTGGCAGGTGCTCACAATCACATCTGCATCAAGAGGATCATCTGTTGAGTTGCGGCGTAGAGCCGCGATCAACTTCGGAATGTCGTTGTGCTCCTTGAGTATCCTGAGCATCCGATTCATCTCGGCATCCTTCGACTCCTCTGCCGCTTCGGCAAACCCTCCAAAGTCGCTGAACTGCCCGAAAAGGCGCTTGTTGCGGATCTCATCCTTGCGGCCGACCTTCAGATGGTAAACATCCTCGAGGTCGGAGATTTGGTATGCCTCAATCCCCCCGTTCCAGTAGACAACTTGGCCGTCAGATACAGCATCAATGGCCGTCATGATCACGCCGATCACCGTGCGGTTGAGCACGGTGTAGTGGTTACATCCAGAGGGCAGCGATGTCGTCACTTTGTCGCGGGCACCAAACCCAACCAGGGGACGTGTTTCCCCTTGCTGTTTGAGGATCGCATTGGCTACGCCGGCAATCATCGGCCCGAACCGGAACGAGTTGGTCAAGAACATCGACGCCGCGCCCTGCACAATCTGCGTATCCAGCGCGTTCTCAGCCCCTCGCCAACGGTAGATTTGCTGCCATTTGTCGCCGACAAATATCTTCCTCGCCTTCTGACCAGCGACCAGGGAGGCAGTTACGGGGTTACTGTCCTGCGCCTCATCGAAAAGGATCACGTCATATGGCAGCTGGGGATTACTGAGCTGGAAGAGCTTCAGGTATGCGTCATGCTGGCAGGGGAATTTGCTCTCGGTATCGATCATCTCGTCCCAGAGTTTCTGGGCAGAATTTATCGTCCGGTCGAGGTGATCGGCTCCGTGCTCCGCTGCCTCTTCCTCGCTGAGCGCAGCAAAATAATGCGCCTCACTGATTTCTTCGTCAGCGCTCGAAAGGTAGGCATTGAGCACAGCGATAGCGTCTCGAACATCTCCCCAGTTCCGTGTTTTGAGGAGCCCGGCAGCATCCGTCAGACGGATATTCCCGAGCTTGTGCTGATAGTGTCGGCCAAACTGCGGCCAGGCCAACTGGTGGGATGTCTTGCACACTACGTTTTTCGGAAACTTCTCCGCGCCTTCATCCCGGATAGCGCGGTTGTACGCCAGATAGAGCATGCGCAAGTGGCTGTGATGGTTGGCGTAGGCAACAAGCGTTGTCGTCTTGCCGCACCCGGCATAGGCCTTCACCACCAGATGGTCACCTTGGTATTCGATGATGGGGAGCTGTTCTGCGGTCGACTTCATTGAGGCGACTCCATTCTGTTTTTTGCACATTTGCCGCCGTAGACAGACAGCGCTGCTAAGCACCAGAACGAAAACACGGCATCAATCGGGAGATGGCGAACAACCAGGGCTACCGGCTCTGTCACCACCAGGAACGTCGCATACCCTGCAACGGCATGCATTCCGAAGGTGCGTAAGGCTGCTGCTGCTATGAGGAGGGGAAATAGTGTGTAAAGCGCCAAGCTATGCGTGGAGCTGGAGCTCGGGGCGAGGTGGGTACAGGCGACGACCATGCCAACCGCTACTGCCATCAAGCCGGCAGCGTGACGACTGGACATCGAGCGCAGCTCTTCGCCGCTGTGCCTGAACGTCAGAATCATGACCGCGTGCGAGCCGATGCCTGCCAGGTAGTCAATGAGTGGTGATCGGCATATCGCCGGAAGATATTTTTCGCTGGGCATGTGAGTCTCCTTAGGTGAGGAGATCGTTTCATGCAGGTCGCGGGGAAAGGTCTGGTTTCGGGCGGTTTTTTGGTCTGAATTACGCAGACGCCGCCCTAGATCGGGGCGGCCGGAGAATAGTGATGGCTCACCTTGGGTTATTCCAGAGCTATGGCACGCTGCCGACATGAAGCACACCAAGACCCTCCAGGTTCGCGTTCGAGACAAACACACTCAGCTGCTGCGCCAGATGGCCCGGCAGGTGAATTTCGTCTGGAACTACCTGAACGAACTCAGCCATCGCTCGATCCGTGAGCGCGGGGTCTTTCTGTCAGCCTACGACTTGGATCGCTATACCCAGGGCGCAAGCAAGGAACTGGGCCTGCACTCGCAGACATTGCAGGAAGTGTCGCGGGAGTACACCACCCGCCGCCGGCAGTTCAAGAAGGTCCGGCTGAGCTGGCGTAAATCGATCGGTGTTCGCCGCTCGCTCGGCTGGATTCCGTTCAAATCCGGCGCAGCGAGCTGGAAGAACGGCCAGGTGTTCCACAATGGCAGATGCTTCAAGGTCTGGGACAGCTACGGGCTGGGCCAGTACCGCCTCCGCTCCGGCAGCTTCAGCGAAGACGCCCGAGGCCGCTGGTATTTCAATGTGGTCGTCGAGCTGAACACCCAGCTATTGAATGGCCAAGGGGCAGTTGGCATCGACCTGGGCCTGAAGGACGTGGCCACCTGTAGCGACGGGCAGCGGCTGGAGAATGGGCGTTTCTACCGCGACCTGGAGCCCAAGCTGGCCAGCGCCCAGCGTGCCGGCAAGAAAGCTCGGGTGCGGGCAATCCACGCCAAGATAGCCAACCGGCGCAAGGATGCCTTACACAAATTCAGCCGCTCGCTGGTCGAGCGCTGCAACACGATCATCGTGGGCGATGTCAGCTCGCAGAAACTCGTCAAAACCAAGATGGCCAAGTCGGTGCTCGATGCCGGCTGGGGTCAACTGAAAACGATGCTGGCCTACAAATGCGCGCACGCAGGCATCGTCTTCAGGGTAGTGAACGAGGCGTACACCACCCAAACCTGTAGCTGTTGCGGTGCATTGCCCGCCAGCAGGCCGAGAGGTATCGCAGGGCTTGGAATAAGAGAATGGATCTGTGAGTGCGGTGTCACTCACGACCGCGACGTGAACGCGGCCAGGAACATTCTCGCGCTCGGGCATGAGCGTCCTGGAGAGGGAATCCCCGGCGTTTAAGCCGGGGGAGGATGTCAATCCTTGGTTGTTGAAAAATCGCATGGGTGTTAAGTCCCAGCTGAAAGCAGTGAAACATGGCTCTGGATAATCCCAAGCCGCCGGCTCACCCGAATCGGCGTTTGCTTTTGGCGCGACGGACGTTATAGCCCTTCACCCAGCTTTTCATGTCTTCACTCGGTGGTTTGGGTTGCACGGTACCGATCCATGCGCGATCTGGCAGCTCTTTCATGTATGCCTGGTATGCGTACTGAGCCCACCCGTCTTTTTTGCCGGTCTCACGAGCGTACCCAAGCAGCTCACAGAAAGTGTGCTGTTTACTGGTCGGCCCGAGCACTTTGCGTCGATCGTCTAGCTTCACCAGTTTGCCGGTGGCCACCGCCACCCCATCCGGTATCACGATTTCATTGCCACACTTCGGACAGAGCAATCCGCTGAAAACAAAGCTGCACTTCGGACATGGCTTGGTTTTTTTCTCCTGATCGCCTTTGTCCTGTGGGCGGCGGTCAAGACGCTCCCCTTCCCCATTGTCCATGGCGTCGGGCACCTCGTCCGTTGGCTTCCCGTTAAGCAAGAGGTTCCCGGAGTGGTCAATGATAATGCAGTCGATTTTTCCAGTTTCAGGCGAGAGTCGCAGCCCGCGGCCAATCATCTGGTAGTGAAGCATCAGGGACTTCGTAGGCCGCGCTATCACTAGGCAACTGGTCGAGGGGTCATCAAACCCCTTGATCAGCATAGCCACTGAGACCAAGACCCTTATCTTGCCCGCTTTGTACTGGCGCAAGATCTCCTCGGTCTCATGCGGCAGCATATAGCCATCGATATGGGCTGCGGCCACCCCAGCTTTTTGAAACTCAGCAGCGAGTTTCTTGGAGTGCTGGACGTTGCAGGCGAAAACCATTGTTTTACGGTTTTCACCCAGTTCTTTCCAGTGCGTTACCACGTCACCAAGCAGCTTGGCGTCACCCATGACCGTGGCAAGCTCGTCCTCGATCCAGTCACCATTCGGCTTCGTGCTCACCCCCTTCAGAGAAGGCACGGAGGGCGCATAGCACTGTGTAGGTACAAGGAAGCCTTGGTCTGTCAGCTCAGAAAGGGAGATGCAATTGATTAGCCTGTCAAAGATGCGCCCAAGGCCCCGCCGCCATGGGGTTGCACTGAGCCCTATCACAGGCACCTTGTTCCGCCGGCACCACGTGATCAGCTCGATATGGGCTTCATGGATGACATGCGCCTCGTCAATGAGAACAAGGTGAGGTTTGTGATGGTTGAGCATGTAGTCGAGGCGCGGACGCAAGCTCTGGATCGTTGCGACCTGGATGGGCTTTCGATAGTCAGTGCAGGGATGGTCTGACTGAATTGCACCGGCGACCAATCCATCTTTGTAGAACCGCTCAAGCGTCTGATCGAGCAGCTTCACACTGTCGACGATGAACCAGGCCCTGCGGTTCTTCGCCTGCGCACCGGCAATGATGTGCTTGGCCACCTCTGTCTTACCGGAGCCCGTGGGACTCATCAGCATCTGAATGATCGCGCCAAGGCTTATGCCTTTGCGGAGTTCAAAATCCTGCTGTTGTTGGTAGGGTCGAAGCTGCATCGAGGTTTCTCGCTGTACGAACTACAGGTAGGAAACCATCGCTTCGAAATAACCCAAGCCAGGTGCTTGATCCGTGGGGTGGAGACGGCAACAGAGCGCAGCCTGATTGAGGCAGATATTTTTTCCTGACAATGCGCGCCGATACAGGCTCTTCCTGATGCTCGCGCCTTGACTTGGGTTTTCCGGCCAGCGTGCGACTGTGTTCGACATTGCCTGAGCTTTCGCACAGGCGTCGACGCAGGCCAAGAGATAGGAGGCATGATGGATGACGTAGGAGAGGCGCGTGCTCGCAAGTTCGCTGAGTCACTGCGCGATGCAAGCTGGGTTATCGATGACGATGCAGCCGGCGCACGAAATGCCGTTGGATTCTGGCTGTACTCATACAACCTGGTGGCTGGCCCCCGACTCGTTGGCCAGCTGACGCTGGATGGCTATCGAGCAATGCAGGGTGGCGAGGATCTGAAGAATCTTGGAGGGCTTCAGCCAGCCGATGTTCTCGGCGCAACCCTCACCGCCTATGACGCTCTGCCAGAGCAGCGCCGCAATGCAGCGGAGTCCCAAACCGTAATATCAGCGCTGTCGCTATACGCCAGTTCTACTATGACCTGGCAGGCGCTGCCACCTCTCAAAACTGGGGCACACCAACACTTCATGGTGTTCGATTGGCTCACGGCTTCCGGCAAGAGGATTTTTCGCCCCGCAGCTGCAATCACCGGTTCCGTTCTTGCTCCTGAAATTCTGACCGACTTCAGTAAGCAAGTGCTCACTGCCCATTTGTCGAAACACCCCCACGAAACGCCTTTCTAACCCCAAAACTACAGGGACTTTGCTCATGCCAATACGTCACATCATCGTTCATCAGATCGACAAAAAGCCCGATGGAACCCCCGCGGTGCTGCATGCCCGCGATACAGAGTTGGGAGCTTCGCAGGCCATCGAGAACATGCTCGCGGACCTCAACGAGAGCTACAACGCCAAGCAGGGCAAGGCCTGGGGTCTCTTCCACGGGGAGTCAGGCGCTTACCCCTTCAGCCGGTGGTTGAAGGATTACCTCGACGAAAGCCAGGACTTCACCGCCTTCAGCCGCCATGCGGTCGAGCACCTGCAAAAACTGATGGAAGAATCGAACCTCTCAACCGGCGGCCACGTCCTGTTCGCCCACTATCAGCAAGGCATGACCGACTACCTGACCATCGCCCTGCTGCACCATAGCGAAGGCGTGGCGGTGAACGACACCCTGGACGTGACTCCAGCCAAGCACTTGGATCTCGGTCAACTGCACCTGGCAGCGCGCATCAACATCAGCGAGTGGCAGAACAACAAGCAGTCCAAGCAGTACATTTCGTTCATCAAGGGCAAGAACGGTCGCAAGGTGTCGGACTACTTCCGTGATTTCATAGGTTGCCAGGAGGGTGTAGACGCCCCCGGTGAAACCCGCACCCTGCTCAAGGCATTCAGCGATTTCGTCGAGAGCGAGGATCTGCCCGAGGAGCAGGCGCGGGAGAAGACCAATACGCTCGTTGGCTACGCCACCAGCCAGGCGAAGTTGGGCGAACCGATGACGCTGGAGGAGCTGTCGGGGCTGATCGATGAAGATCGACCACAGGCGTTCTACGATCACATCCGCAATCGTGACTATGGACTGTCGCCTGAGATCCCAGCGGATAAACGCACCCTCAACCAATTCCGCCGCTTCACCGGCCGCGCAGAAGGTCTGTCGATCAGCTTCGAGGCCCACCTGCTGGGTTCCAAGATCGACTACGACGAGAATGCCGGCACGCTGACTATTCGCAATCTACCCACTCAGTTGCGTGATCAACTCAAGCGCGGCTAAAAAAAATGCCCCGTTCATCTCTGGACGGGGCAGATCCTGCTTAGCCTGGCCGGGTACCTGCTGGGCTTTAGCGCAAGCTCTGGCCGTCGAACCCAAGCCGCAATGAGAGGTGTTCGGCAACCGAAGCGCCGATCTTGCTGGCAAAGCGATCCAGGGGATTCTGTTTGCGGGTGAAGTCAACGATCTTGCTCACACCTACGACTTCGCGAGCCACGTAGTCGGAATCACCCAGGCGATCCACCAGCCCCAATTCCACCGCTTGCTCGCCAGTCCATATCAGCCCCGAGTATAGGTCGGGATTCTCCTTCGCTTTCAAACGCTCTCCCCGCCCAGCCTCAACCGAGCGAATGAATTGATTGTGGGTTGTTTTGAGCACCCCTTCCCAGAACTTCGTCTCCTCTTGGTTTTGAGGCTGGAATTGATCGAGGAAGGCCTTGTGTTCGCCGGACGTATAGGAGCGGCGCTCGACCCCAAGCTTTTGCATGAGTTCGACGTAACCAAAGCTCGCCGCGGTTACACCGATCGATCCGACCAAACTGGCCTTGTCCGCAAATATCTCGTCGGCTGCGCTGGCGATGTAATAACCGCCGGAGGCTCCCAGATCTGTGATGACGGCATAAACCTTCGTGTCTGGATGCAGTGCACGCAAGCGACGAACTTCATCGTAAACATGGCCTGCTTGCACGGGACTTCCGCCTGGGCTGTTGATCTCCAAAATCACAGCTTTCGTATTCTCATTTTCAAAGGCCTTGCCGAGGCTACGCTTCAGGTTCTCAGCGCTCGCTTCCTCCCCATCCGCAATCACTCCCCTCACCTTGATTTTCGCTGTTACCGGCACATCGGTGCCGACGCCATCGAGGTCTGCCCTTCCGCCGACCACAAAAGCAGTCACGACTACCCCAAGGGTCGCGAGCCGGAAAAAGTTCTTCCAGCGACGTGCTGCACGCTGCTCTTTGATGCTTGCTTGCAGCGTTCGCTCCAAGACTTCAAGGCTTTGATCCATGGGATTTCCGTTAAAAGATTGATTCCCGGCTATTAAACACTGGGGAGAGGCGATCCTGAACAGGCGGTTGGCTCTTGGGATTCTCAACGATCGTGAGAGAAGGAGGCAGATCAACCTATACGGAGAACCATTTATGCAGGTCGTCACGCCCCAGGCTCGGCATCATGCTGGACTTACCCTCAGCCTGGCTATTGGAGTTACTGGCTCACCACAAGCGCTTTCTCGGCTGAAGGCCAAGCTCGAACTAGCGGTTGAGGATGCTTTGCAAGTTCTCTCCCAACAGGCCAGCAATGAGCTTGGAATTGAGATCGGTCGCTGCAACATCGAAACGTCCATCTCCCAACCAGAGCGCGACGGTTCGGCGTCGATCTGGCCCCCAGAGAGTGATTCGGCGGAGCAGCTGGGAGTCCCCTCGGGGTCTCCATCCTCAGCTCCCCTGAAAGCAGGATCGTGCCTGTGAGCGCCGCATCCGCCGTGACACATCACCTCGAGCACGAGCGCTTTGTAGTGCGGGATATCTCTGACCAGTACGAGGCACCGACCTTTGACCTGATTTTCCGAGACCAGGAGCACGGAGTTGAGCGTTGCTCCGACAGCGTGTGGAGTTCGCACGAGCAAGCCTCGGTAGCAGCGGAGGCACTGGAAAAGGCAGATCGCCGTCCAGTTCACTGGGGTGTGTTGAAGAGCCTCTAAAAGGAGGCCCATAGAAATCAGGCGACCGGCTGTGTCGCCTTTTTTGTTCTCGCTTTTCCTTGCGCTGCCGGCCCCACGACTCAATCAGCTTAGTAGCCGGCCGCATTGAGGTGACTTGGGTTTTTCAAGTCGGCCTATAACGTGGCCAATGCAACCTCGACTGAAACCGAGGAGAAAAACACCGCACAACCGCAAACAGCGCAGCCCGCTTTCAGGCGAAAAAACCGTCTGAAATCGAGACCTTCCTCAGCCAATACCTAACAAACTAATCGCCGACCAACCAACAAGGATCATCAGTATGCAATTCAACAATTTCTCATCCTCGTCCAAATCTCCCTTGGCTCTCGGCTCGATTGCCGTTGTGGCCGTTATAGGTATGGGTCTGCTGCTTGGCTCGTTTTATACCGTCGACGAGAAAGAACGCGCAGTGGTCCTGCGCAACGGTGCCTTCATGGAGGTGGCAGATCCAGGGCTGCATTGGAAAATCCCCTTCATCGATAGCGCCAAAGCGATCTCGATACAGAACAACGCCACCAAGTGGGACGGTTTGCAGGCATACAGCCGTGACCAACAGGCTGCAACGTTGTCGGTCTCGGTCAGCTGGCACGTGCCGGCAGGCGAGGTCGCGGAGGTCTACAAGGGCTACGCCGATCTGGACGGCCTGCTGACAAGAGCAATCAGCCGCCATGTCCCAACACAGGTGGAAAACGTCTTCGGTCAATACACCGCCGTCAATGCCGTACAGCAACGCGGCAAGCTGGTTGCCGATATCGCCTCTGCAATCAAGAGCGCAGTCAGTGGGCCGGTGGTGATCGACAGTGTGCAGGTCGAGAACATCGACTTCAGTGACGCCTACGAGAAGTCGATCGAAGAGCGCATGCGCGCTGAGGTTGCCGTGAAGACTCGCGAGCAGCAACTGGCCACTGAGCAGATCCAGGCGCGGATTGTCGTCACCCAGGCCCAGGCTACCGCGGATTCTGCACTGGCCGCCGCACGTGCCGAAGCGGAAAGCATTCAGCTGCGCGGCGAAGCGGAAGCAAAAGCCATCGACGCCCGCGCTCGCGCCCTGGGCAGCAACCCCGGCCTGGTCGAACTGACCAAAGCCGAGCGCTGGAACGGCGTGCTGCCTACCACTGTACTTCCAGGCGGAACCCTGCCGTTCATCGACGCCAAGAAGTAATCCATCTTCCCACATTAGAAGCCCGCAGCCCTGACAAGCTCGCGGGCTTTGTCATTGTAAAAGGGATCTACCAATCCAGTAGTCATGCCGGTGGAAACGGAGAAACAAATGCACCGAACCATACCCAGCTGCACCTTCTTATCGCGCAGTGACGCTGAAGCATACTCGCAAGGCCCCGACTGGCACCTGATATCGATATCTGATGGTCTTGAAGACCAGGCCCGCATCGACGAGGCACGCTGGAAGAGCGTGAGCTACCACCACTTCATTGACGCTGGCTTTGACGAAGAAGTCATCGAGATATATGGGCCAGATTTTGAGCGGAACTACGTCGATTACTTGCTCAGCGGTAAGGCTGACGTGCTGCGGGAGCGCATCCGGGAAATTACAGATCGAGGGGAAAATATCGCTGTCAATTGCCAAGCCGGCCGATCCCGCAGTGCCGCGGTTGCTTTGTATATCAGCAAACATTATGGCTACCAACTGCATAAGCCGACCCCAGACGCAAACCAGTGCGTCTACCGGATGCTGGCCAACGATGTTCACCTGATGGCAGCCTACCGTGCGGCAAGCACTCCAGTAGAACCAGAAGCGCCAAAGCGAAGCCTTCTCTCGGCAATCAAATCGATGTTCTCGTGAGCGAACAGCGACGGTAGAGATCATGGTAAATTAGCCGCTGGGCAGCTTCATGGTAGAAGCTACGCTCCCAAGGCACTCCCCCCCTCACCTGTCTCGTCTGTGGTGTCGCTGAAGCTGCTCATTTTATTTCCGAAGCCCGCCAGGCTTGCCCTAGGCGGGCTTTTCTTTGAGCAACGCGCTGTCGCTCAACCAGCCATTGGGATTCTCCCCAGCCAACGTACTCTGGCCATCTTCGCGAACGATCAACATTCCTCAAGGCAAAGGACTATGACTGACCGCCGAATCACCGCCGCAGTCCTGGATGGGCTCTTAGAAGCCTTGGATAGCGCACCTGTCGAGTGCGATGGGATGTGCAGGCTGGTTGCTACCAGGTTGGCTCGGGCAGGAATTCCCTACCAAGGCATGCTTGGCCAACTGCTTGTTGCTGGCCGGGCCGTTTCTCCCCACTACTGGATCGAGGTTGGGCTTTTCCGGATCGACTACCGCGCCAGGATGTGGCTCGGCTCCGATCCTGAAATTCCCCACGGCGTTTTTCCTCTGGATGGGAGGCCTTCAGCCCAATACACCGGCATCAGGGTGCAAATTGATCCCCTGCCCCCTTCTGTCTACGAAATCCTGATCATGCCGCCGCTTGGCATCGCCCCTCCCGTGGCTCGTTGAGTCTGGTTGGGATTCCCAGCTCATGCCGTAGCCTGATGGCATCTCCTGGATAACTCGGATCGCCATATGTCTTACACCACCGCCACCATCACCGAACTGTTTGGTCTACGCGACAAGGTAGGCCTTACAACCGCTTCGGGCTTCAAAGCTCGTGTGCGCTTTGTTCAGCTGGCCTACCGCCACAATCTCGTGCATGAGATCACCAGCTACCAGTTGTGGGATCGTGGGTTTGAAGGGCTGGGCGAGCGTACTTTTGATACCTGCTTCGAGATGGGAGATAGTCCCGAAGTTATCGCAGAGCTGATCCGTGACGCGCGCACCCACGGCTATGCCGGAAACATAGAGATGGAGGTAGGAAATCCCGACTGCTTCGCCCGTTGGTGCGGCTACGCAGACCGCCAGCAAGAGCTTGCATTTTGAGGACTAGCACCTAGAGCAATCTCAGCCCGGTTCGCCGGGCTTTTTGTTGGCTTGGGATATTCCGGAATGGAAATAGCCTGAAGGCATCTCCCCCTCTGACAACAAGGAGTTGCCTCATGCAGTCCCCTTCATTCAAGTCGAGCTATTTGCCGGAATACCTTGCATGGCTCATGTTCCTAGCCGGGGTGGCCAATGCCACGCTGATCTGGTCTGGGGTGTTCGCAGCCGCGCCTCAGGCCTTCCTGCTGCTTTTTGGCGGGCTTTTCGGCACCGCTGGCATCGCACTCCTCGGCTTACTCATGTTGGCCACCTGGTGCGCCCTGGGGTTGCTGCTGGCCGCTCTTACCCGCCGGGCGCTGGAGTGTCGGTCATGAGATTCAAGAAGTACCTGCTACGTCAGGAAAAACGCACTGTCACAGAGCGAGTCAACTACCCCGGCCTGAAGGTCGGAGCTTGTGAAAGCAGGCTGGGTTGACCAGGGAAAGCGGTATTAACCCGCTCCGTTTGCACCAGGTCGAACCGACCCACCCCGGAATGCTTCCTCAGTTCCGGGCACTGGAAGGTCGGGATCATGCTGGCGAAAGGTAAAACGCCGAAGATTCCGACCGCCGCGACAGCGGGAGCCGGGTGCAGACATTCCCGAGGGGAGCGAGCCGCAAGGCTCCGTCACCAGGCCCGTAAGGGCATAGTTCAAAGGAGGATCGCCGTGGCGGTCTATGTGTTGGATAAGACAGGCACGCCGTTGATGCCATGCAGCGAGAAGCGAGCGCGATTGTTGCTGGAGCGCGGTCGCGCCCGCATACACCGGCAGGTGCCGTTCGTGATCCGTCTAGTGGATCGGCGGCAGGCCGATAGCGCGCTGCAATCGCTGACGCTCAAGTTCGATCCGGGCAGCAAATTCACTGGCATTGCCTTGGTACGCCAGAAGGGCCAGCGGGTGTCTGTTCTCTCACTGATGGAATTGGCCCATCGGGGCGCAGCGATTCGCCAGGCCATGCAGCAGCGGGCGGCGTTTCGCCGTCGCCGCCGTGGTCAGAACCTGCGCCACCGCACACCGCGCTTCGACAACCGCACCCGGCCGGAAGGCTGGCTGCCGCCAAGCTTGCGCCACCGGCTGGACACCACGCTGGGCTGGGTCGGGCGGATGCGTAACTGGGCTCCGATCAGCGATCTGGCAGTCGAGCGGGTCAAGTTCGACATGCAGGCCATACAGAACCCGGAGATCAGCGGCGTCCAATACCAGCAGGGCGAGTTGGCCGGCTACGAGGTGCGTGAATACCTGCTGGAGAAGTGGGGCCGCTGCTGCGCCTACTGCGACGCTGAAAATACGCCGCTGGAGATCGAGCACATCGTTCCGCGCAGTGCCGGCGGCAGCGACCGGGTGCCCAACCTGACCCTGGCCTGCCGGCCCTGTAATCAGCGCAAGGGCAACCAGCCAGTCGAGGTGTTCCTGAAGGCCAGGCCAGAGCTGCTGGCCCGAATCAAGGCGAAAGCCAAAGTCCCACTTCGGGATGCCGCCGCCGTCAACGCCACCCGCAATGCCCTGTTCCGTGCCCTGCTGGATACCGGCCTGTCGGTCACCACGGGCACCGGGGCGCAAACCAAATTTAACCGACGATGCCTCGGCCTTCCGAAGACCCACGCGCTCGATGCAGCCAGTGTCGGTGAGATCAGGGCCATCGAGCACTGGCAACGCCCCACGCTGGCGATCAAGGCCACCGGACGCGGCGAGTACCAGCGCACCCGCCTTACCGCCCACGGTTTTCCACGCGGCTATTTGACCCGACAGAAACGCCATTTCGGTTTCCAGACCGGCGATCAGGTGCGCGCCGAGGTGCCGACCGGCAAAAAGGCTGGCACCCACCAGGGTCGCGTCGCCGTGCGCAAGACCGGCAGCTTCAACATCCAGACGCCTGATGGCGTAGTGCAGGGCATCCACCACCGCCACTGCACCCTGATCCAGCGAGCCGATGGCTACGCCTATTCCGACACCCCGACCGATAGCGCCCAACCCCAGAAGGAGGCAGCGAGAGCAGGGGCGCGCTGAGCGCGCCGCGCTATCCTCGCCGTTCAGGCAAGGTTTCTCGCCGCAAAATGATGAAGAAGGCCTTTGAGCGCAAACAGGCGCGGGAAGCTGAATCACTGCCACTCTTCGGCGATCAGATTCGCGAGATCCAGCACAGCTGGGAAGAAGAAAAGCGTCTGCGTGACCTTCACGAGGGCAAGGTCACCGACCGTATGCGTCAGAACCATGCCGCCGTGTGGCGTAAAGCACGAGCTGCGTATTTCGCCTTGAATGCAGAGACCCGAGCCAAATGCCGTGCAGCCTGGAACGCCTGGGTAGGCCCGAGCGACCCGCTGTACCTGATCTATGTCGTAAACCAGTTCAACGGCGTAGGTGCTGCCAGAGAGGCCAGAATGGCCGCAGACCGGCGGGCCTTGAACAGCCGAATCATGGCCCGCCTTCAGGCTCAGCCTGAATTGCTGTGAGAAGGTTTGCTGTGGCTACCTGCCGGCCGGCTTCTTCTTGACCGGCAATCTCTCTACGTTGGCCGAGTGCTCAATCGCTATTTGACGATGGACAAACTCCAGGAATTCTTGCGCCGTCCGGTGTTTTGGCTTCCAGCTTTCACACAAGCTAAGTGCGGCCGCGATGTCCGCCTTTGGACTCCCACTCTGCCGATAGTCGAGGGTTTCAGATAATCCGCGCACGATGTCTGTATGAGCGTAATCGACGTAGCCACCCAGTGCCTTTTCCTTGAGCGCTCGCTGTAGTCGCTCCTGATACTGACTTGTCATGGTTGGGACATCATAGAAATCCAGGATGAATTTCTCCTGGTGAAGCGCCATCGCCAGCGTTGTAATCCGTATTGCGTCCTCCGCCGTTGCCTGGGGCCTCCGGAATGCAGCTCTAACCTCGGCGTCAATCAGGGCCTTGCGAGCTTTAAGCCGAGCCTCCCTCTGCTTCTCCTCCCGGCGCTTGATCTCTTTGGCGTGCTCAACACGAATATTGATCGAGCGGACGATCTCCCCGGCCTTTCGGATGGCGTCAGCCTCCTCCGGCTCGAGGAGTTTATGCAGTGGGCCTCCCAACAATTTCTGGGTATGCGGATTTAATGGTTGATATGTGAAGTAGAAAGCGGAAGGGAAAACTAAATCCACAACGGACTAAATGGTTGATAGCTAACCGTGCCGGTCTTTCCAGATCCCCTTCCCTATAGCCATATGTAGGGAACACTTGAAAACTAGGCATATCTGTCTTGACAATAGCCCCGGTACAAGAAGCGGGTGTCGTTGTGCTCAGCCAGCCTTTCTTCGCCAAAAGCAATATTGCCACGAAGAGTGGTAGCCTACGGGCTCAGTACCTCCCCAGTTGGGTCATCGCCCGGCTAGAAGGTATTGAGGCGGCTCGGGGTGCATTGCACCATGTCGCGCCGGTCGGCAAGATGGAAGACTACATTGAGCGGATGTTGCGTAATGTCACGCCCTACTTGAACGAGGTGCACTGACCATGCATATCCAACCTACTCCCTTGAGGTCACAACAAAGCTAATGATCGATCTACTTGTTTTCCTCCCGGCATGTTTCGCACTGAACCTGGCGTTCGGCCCCAATAACCTCGTTGCGATGACACACGGTGCGCAAAAGGGCGTAGGGTTTTCCTTTATGGCAAGCACAGCACGGCTTGCCGTCTTCGTGCCCATGATTGCTGCTAGCGCGCTTGGTTTAGGGATGCTTTTGTCTGCTTCGGCGTTGGTCTTCAACGTGATCAAGATCGTTGGTGCCGCCTATCTGGTCTGGATGGGCATCAAGCTCCTCAGAACAACATCTGGCTCGACTAACCTAAACGCAGATGCAATGAAACCTTCGCTTCGTAAGGCATTCCGTAGTGAGGCGCTGATCGCCATCAGTAACCCCAAAGCAATCCTCATTTTCGCGGCATTCTTCCCGCAATTCGTGGATATAACGAATTACTGGCTGAGCTATGCAACTCTTGGGACGGTTTTTATCGCGCTAGAGGCCGTTGCAATAGCGATATATGCGTCAGCAGGGCGTTTTGCAGCAGCTTTCGCAGCAAACAAGCTGCACTGGTTTCAACGCGCCTCAGGTGGAGGAATGATTGCTTTCGGCATCCTGCTTCTTCTTAGTCGCCAACCTTCGCGTGTTGCCTAGGTTCTTAAGAACGCTTTAGCCAGTTGCTAGTCGTCTTAAGAGAATAACGTATGACCGAAATGCCCGACAACATCCTGCACCTGCCCTCATACCAGGTGCTGGGCTGCAAAGCCACCGACGATGAAATGCACTTCCAGGTAGACGCGCCCGATCCCATTGCTTGCGAGGAATGCGGGGTGCAGGGTGAGTTCGTGCGTTTCGGCAAGCGTGATGTTCCCTATCATGATCTGCCCATCCACGGCAAGCGGGTCACCCTCTGGGTGCTCCGCCGCCGGTACATCTGTCGGGCCTGCGAGGCTACCTTCAGGCCCCAGCTACCGGAGGTGGTGGACGGCTTCCGCATGACACTGCGGCTACATGAATACGTAGAGAAGGAGTCCTTTAACCACCCCTACACTTTCGTGGCGCAGCAAACCGGATTGGACGAGAAGACGGTACGGGACATCTTCAACGCCCGCGCCGCGTTCTTAGGCCGCTGGCACCGCTTCGAAACGCCTCGCATTCTGGGCATCGACGAGCTGTACCTGAACAAGCGCTACCGCTGCATCCTGACCAACATTGAGGAGAAGACCCTGCTCGATCTGCTGGCCACTCGCCGTCAGGACGTCGTGACTAACTACCTGATGAAGCTGAAAGACCGGCAGAAGATCGATATCGTCAGCATGGACATGTGGAATCCATATCGAACGGCGGTCAGGGCGGTGCTGCCACAGGCCCGCATCGTGGTCGATAAATTCCATGTGGTGCGCATGGCCAACGATGCTCTGGAGAAGGTGCGCAAGGGGCTCCGGAAAGAGCTGAAACCAGCCCAGATCCGAACCCTCAAGGGAGACCGGAAAATCCTGCTGAAGCGCGCTCACGAAGTCTCAGACCGGGAGCGGCTGATCATGGAAACCTGGACAGGCGCATTCCCGCAACTGCTGGCTGCCTACGAGCACAAGGAGCGCTTCTACAGCATCTGGGACGCCACCACACGACCCCAGGCAGAAGCCGCCCTGGACGAGTGGATATCCACCATCCCGAAGGGCCAGAAAGAAGTCTGGAGCGATCTGTTTAGGGCGGTGGGCAACTGGCGCGAAGAGATCATGACCTACTTCGAGACGGACATACCTGTCACCAACGCTTTCACGGAGTCCATCAACCGACTGGCCAAGGACAAGAACCGTGAAGGACGAGGTTATTCCTTTGAGGTGATGCGGGCGCGAATGCTCTACACCACGAAGCACAAGAAGAAGGCCCCGACTGCGAAGGTCTCTCCGTTCTACAAGAAAACCATCGGTTACGGACTGCCAGACCTCGCAGAGGAGCTCAACTACGGGGTCGATCTATCAACCATCTGAGGGTAGCATCAGGTTGGTGAGGGGAAGGTGCCCCATCAACCATTAAATCCGCATACCCCAATTCCTCCGCGCAGGCATCGACCATCTTGGGCGCGACCCGAAACGCTAGCTGAACGGAACCAACACCAGGTGCAGGCACCGTCTCGGGAAAGAGGCCACCCGCTGGTTCGCTCGTCAGAACAAGGATATTGCTGCCAACCTTGAACTCGACCCATCCATCTCCTGCAGCCTGGCGAAACTCAAGCTGCATGATTTCTTCGTAGAATTTTCGCATCGCGGTCATGTCGCGGGTATAGATAATGGTGTAATCCAAAGCGCGGATTTGGTTGAGTGCGGATACGGTCTTACTCTGGGAAAATGCTTTCGTCGGATTAGCCAAGATTGCCGAACCAACAGCGGCCATTGCGATGCTCTGACGGCGGGTTAATGGAGTCATAGATCATCCTCTGTGTCTTCTTGGGTCTGTGATACCCGTCGCGTCCTGAGAGGCCCCCAAGTTTCGACTGGCCTATGAACCCTTTGCGGTGATGCGGGCTTGATGCGCGATACCAGACCGACTCCATGGCGTTGATCAAGCTCGTTCTTTCAGCATTTTCCCAACCGTAACGATCGCATCGATTGCAGGAACGAGTTGCTGACCTAGATCGGTTAGGCTGTATTCCACCGTGGGTGGAGAGGTCGCCACGACCGTTCGGTCGACAACCCCCTTTGATTCAAGCTCTTTCAGGCGTGCGCTCAGAACTTTGGCTGATACCGGCGTAATGTCTTCTTTTAGCTCGGAAAATCGGCGCGCGCCTCCGCTGAGGTACCAGATGATGTTGGGGGTCCACGCACCTCCAATAAGCCTCATACACTCGTTCAAAGGGCAGTCGGGATCGTGGGCCGGAGACCTATTTTTTCGTCGCTTCAAAACTGTCAAAGCACGTCCTTTCCGTGGTTACCATCTGGAAACTTCAAAATAAGAGTAACCTGAGGAAAGCTAATTACAAGATGTAACGTTGGACCTATCTAGTCTGCATCTGGTGCGTAACTCGGATGGAGGCAAACTCATGCAAAGCACGCAAACCCTGGATCTGCTGAAGATCAAACATCCTATAATTCAAGGCCCTTTTGGTGGCGGGCTTTCGACCGTGGAGCTGGTTTCCACCGTTTCTAACCTCGGCGGCTTGGGGTCATTTGGTGTGCATTATCTGGAAGCCGAAGGCATTCTGGGTGTCGCTTCTGAAATCCGGGAGAAGACCAGCAACCCTTTCGCGCTGAACCTTTGGGTGTCTGATCACGATCCAGAGGCACGGGATTACTCCACTGATGCCTACGATCGGGCTTGGCGCCTATTTGAACCGCTTTATCGTGAGCTCAACCTTCCCAAACCAGAGCAACCGCCGCGGTTCCACCCCAGCTTTGAGGAGCAGGTGGAGGCAATCCTTGAAGCACAACCGGATGTGTTCAGCTTCGTCTTTGGAATACCGCCAGCCCGCGTGTTGGCAGATTGCAAGGCCCGGGGCATCACAACAGTGGGGGCCGCAACAACATTAGCCGAGGCGCAAGCGCTCGAAGCTGCAAATGTCGATGTGATCCTCGCCACAGGGTTCGAAGCGGGCGGGCACAGGCCGTCCTTTCTGGACCGGGCCGAGGACAGCTTGATGGGCACCATGCCGCTTACCCGTGTTATCTCAGAGATGTGTTCAAAACCGGTCATTGCGGCGGGTGGGATTGTGGATGCCGGGGGCATCGAGGCGGCGTTGTCCCTCGGTGCGGGGGCCGCGCAATTGGGCACGGCGTTCCTGGCCTGCGCGGAATCCGGCACGGTGGATCAACATCGGGCGGCACTGTATTCGGATCGCTCTGCCAGTTCAGAACTGACACGTGCCTATACCGGGCGACTTGCCAGGGGCATGTCCAACCGTCTGATCAAAGACATGCAGGCCGTGGCAGCTCAGCTCCCGCCGTTTCCAGTCCAGGCATGGTTCGTGGCGCCGCTGCGCGCAGCAAGCATCGCTGCAGGGGGTGATGAGTTCCTCTCGCTCTATGCAAATCAGGCCGCACCGCTTCTGAAGCACAGGAAGACCGCCGATCTGATGGCCGACCTGATCGTCGGCATCGCGTGAGGCCGTTCCCAGCTCAGTTCAACCCCTCTGAAATCATGGAGCCTAAAATGAAACTCTACTATTCCCCCGGTGCGTGTTCATTGTCCCCGCACATCATCCTGCGCGAGGTGGGCGCGAAATTTGAACTCGATCTCGTCGATCTTCAGACCAAGAAAACTCAATCCGGCGACGATTACCTCGGTATCTGCTTAAAAGGCTATGTTCCAGCGCTGGCGTTGGATACCGGCGATGTCATTACCGAAGGTGTGGCTATCATTCAGTACATTGCAGACGGCGTTCCAGAAGCCGATTTGGTCCCTCCGTCCGGAAGCATTGAACGGGCCAAGCTGCAAGGCGTTCTGAATTTCATTAGTGCCGAGCTTCACAAGTCCTTTTCACCTTTGTTCTCAGCGACAGCCTCCGAAGAACAAATCCAGGCGGCTCCTGCCAAGGTGGGCAAATGTTTCGACTATATCGAAGCGCGGTTTTCAGATAGCCGCACACACATCATGGGAGATACATATACGATTGCGGACGCCTATTTGTTCGTTGTGGCGCGGTGGGCGGGTTTTAAGGATATCAGCTTGGATGCCTGGCCTAAGTTACAGGCCTATCTGCAACGGATCGGAGATCGACCGGCCGTGAAGGCCGCAATTGAGGCCGAGACGTCCGGCTAGCGTAAAGCGGAGGCGGCTCAGCGTATGAGGCCTGGTGCGCGTTCGATCATGTGTTGATGGAATACGCTGATGTGTTTGCGCTGAGCCGCCGCACCCTTCTGGAGAATTCACTTGTCGGTGGGGTCGGAGCCGATCAATTTAGAAGAGAGCGGTAATCGCGGGAGAGAGTCAGCGGTTGCCTTGGAAGGGACCGTCAGCCGCACAAACCACTGGCTCCGCGGACTTAACGCTGTACTGCGTTTGCAACGGTTTACTGATTGCAACACTGCGTCAGTGTTCTGAGAGAGCTGACTAACTGTGAAGCACGTCTTCGTCGAGCGTTTGCGATTTGGCTTCGCGCCAGTCGCTGACCCGGACGGTGATTTTTCCAAATGGGCCGTGTTTGAGATGTGCGAATGCGTCTTGCACATCTTCAAAAGCGTATTCCTTATCGACTACCGGATGGATGTCATTGCGCTGAACAAAGCTGATCAATCGCTCAAGCGCGCGTCGATGTCCGACCGAGACTCCTTGCAGTCTTATTCTGCGCAGCATGAACGGAATCGCACTGATCTGCGCATCCATCCCGCCGAGGAAGCCGACAAGCGATATCTGGCCCTGTGGCGCAGCTGCTGTCAAAGATCGGGCAAGGTTATCGCCGCCGATCAATTCCAGAATGTGATCGACACCGGCACCGTCGGTCAGTTCGATAACTTCTTCGGGCCAGTTTGGGTGGGTACTCGTATTTATACCAGCCCAAGCACCGAGCTTGAGCGTCTGGGTGAGTTTGTTCTCACTTCGCGAAGTAACGATTACGCGTGCGCCGATCGCTTGCGCAATCTGCAATCCGGCAAGTGCAACGCCCCCTGTGCCCTGGACGAGAACGGTTTGACCCTCTCGGACATTGCCGGTTTCGGCGAAAGCGAACCATGCCGTCAGTGCTGCTACAGGGAGCGTGGAGGCCTCCGCATCCGTCAAATCACTTGGTACTTTGACAGCTGCCGCTTCCGGAATGACGATGTATTCAGCAAGCCCACCAGGCAGAGGTCCGCCCAAAGACAAACCATGGGTGAGCATCGACCGCGGCGGTTGACCGTCAATCCATTCGGTCCAGAAGTTACCAATCACCCGGTCTCCAGGCTCGACGCTTGAGACGTTGTGCCCAACGTCAACGACCGCACCACAAAAGTCCGAGACAGGAATGAATGGCATGTTAGGCCGTTCCGGCAAAAGTGCCCCATCGACCACCAATTTGTCGCGATAATTCAGCGAGACTGTTCGTACACGTATCAGAACTTCCGTCGCAGATGGAATCGGTCTGTGTGTTTCAACCATTTCGAGGTTGCTTAGGCCGAATTCCCTGAGCGCCCACGCCCTCATCGTTTTCTGTTTCATGAAATCTGCACCTCACGATTGCAGGTGATCTGTTGTCGATCACGTGACATCTGGGCACAGCCTATTGTATATTTCATATAGTTAGTTGGGAATTCTTATCCTATCATTTGCGAAAAAGGATCGTGAATTTATGCGTCTCCTCCCGTCTATCAGCGTCGAAGGCATTTCTGCGTTCGTCTACACGGTAGAGATGGGCAGTTTCACTGCAGCATCACAGGCCTTGGGCCTTTCAAAGTCTGCGGCAGCAAAGAGCGTGGCTCGGCTTGAAGAACGCCTGGGTGTACAGCTTTTGCTGCGCACGACGCGTTCGATCACGCTTACGGATGAGGGCAAAGTCTTTTTTCTGAAGAGCAAGGAGATTCTTGAAAACATTGAAGCTGCAGAGACGTCGATGAGTTTGCGGCGCAGGGAAGTGACGGGCGTTTTGAGAGTAAGCTTGCCCGTTTCTTTCGGGCGACTATGGGCTGCTCCAGCGCTTTTGGAGCTTACGACTCAATATCCGAGTTTGGTTCTCAACTTGTCTTTCACGGATCGTTTTGTCGATCTGGTTGAGGAAGGCTTCGACCTTTCTGTGCGGATCGGCGCGTCAGATGACAGCGCCACTATTCTCACCAGAATGCTGGCGGAGCAGACGTCGATCCTGTGTGCAGCGCCAGCCTACATCGCGCGTCACGGGACACCCGACAAGCTGGAGGATCTCGCTTCGCACCGATGTATCTTCTTTGAGCATGGTGGGCGCCTTCTCCCTTGGCATCTCGTTACTGAGGACGGTGACATGGTCGAGCAGTCATACGCTGGATGTTTGACAGTCAATCACGGTGAGGCTCTTCTGGATGCCGCCTTGGCAGGGCATGGCATTGCGCGGCTATCTACTTGGCTTGCCGGTGAACACTTGCGATCAGGCGCTCTTGTTCCAGTGTTGTCTTTTTCGGACATGGTAGACCGGAGCATCAACCTATTGTGGCCGCGACGACGTGACCATGCACCCAAAATCCGGGTCGCGATTGATGCACTGGTCGCGCGTTTCGCATCACCCGTTCCTTGGGGTAGATGACCGCGCCCCAAGGCTGGTTGAACGTCAAGCAGCGGCTGCACCGCGCACGAGGCTTGGCGCGCGTTCGATCAGGTGCTGATGGAACGCGCTGATGTGTTTGGGATAGGTCGCTGCACGGTTCCAAAGTGCGTCAATGCGGATCAAGGCTGGATGCTGTGGCGCCAGCATGACCCGACAAGTCTTATCCCGAAACTCCCTCGAAATGCGGGAGCCCGGCAGAATGGTGGACCCGATGCCCAAATCGGCCCATTCCTGCATGACGTGATAGCTCATCGTGTGCCCGGAATACTCCTTCAACTGAAGATCCGCGCTGGAGAAAAGGGATCGCGTTGCATTGGCCAGACCGCATCCGTCATAGGATAGAATGAACGTGTCATCTGCGATCTGTGAAAGTAGGACGGCACCCTCATCAACCTGGGTCATGGCAGACGACCGGGCTGGAAGATATCGCAGCTCTTCTGTGTAAATCTCGGTGCTGAAAGTGCTGCGCGCCGTGGGCTCATGCGGCAGAAACGGGCAGAGCATCACATCAATCTGCCCCTTTTCCAGACGGGCATCCAGATCATCCAGAAAGCACTCCTTAAAGAAGACATCGACATCGGGAAATTCTGTTCGATATGGAGCAATTACCTGTGTCAGGAGGCGCATGTCGATCAGCGGTGACAATCCAATACGAAGCAATTGATGTTGTGGATCGAAGAAGGCTTTTGCCCGGGCCTGCAACTCTCCTTGCGACTGAAGCACTGCATCGATCAGCGGTAAGACGTCTTTGCCAAAGGCGGTCAGGTTCACTTTGCGGGTTGTGCGATCGAACAGGGCTCCGCCGAGTTCTTCTTCTAACTGCGCAATCCCATTGGAAAGGGTTGGCTGGGTGACATGGCATCGTTCAGCCGCCTTGGTGAACGAAGCTTCGGCCGCAGTCGCTGAGGCATATCGGAGCTGGTTGAGGTTCATTTATAGCCACCAACTATTGGTCATATTCTGAGATGCAATTTCTCTATCAATAGCCTGACCGCTACAGTCCATGCAACCCTAGTCTAAATTTGAGGTCTGCCATGAAACTCTATGACTGCACTGGTGCAGTGAACCCACGTCGCATCAGAATTTTCCTTGCTGAGAAGGGGATCGATATCGACTGCGCTCAGGTCGATGTCTTCAAGGGCGAGCAGTACAGTGAGGGCTTCACCAAGCTCAATCCGCTCAAAGCCGTACCCTGCCTCGAGCTCGACGACGGCGCGGTCATCTCTGAGGCTGTTGCGATTGCCCGTTACTTCGAGGCTACGCAGCCTGAGCCGTCTTTGCTTGGCAAAACACCGAAGGACCAGGCTTTGGTCGCGATGTGGCAACGGCGGGTCGAAGAAGGCCTGGTCGGGGCGGCCACGACCTTTTTCCATCACGCCACTGACGGTTTGGGCGAGGCGGATCGCTATCGCAATAAAGAATGGGGCGAGGCGAACAAACCGCGCGTTGAAGAGACCATGCGCTGGTTAGACCAAGAGCTGGAGGGACGGGACTTCGTCGCTGGCGACACGTTCAGCTTTGCCGACATTACGGCGCTCTGCGGTGTCGATTTTGCGGGTCTGTTTGGCATTTCGATCCCGGCTGACTGCACGCATCTCGCGGCGTGGCACGCGCGCGTCTCTGAACGTCCGACCGCCAAGGCCTGAAACTGATCAAGGAGAAATAACATGAACGATTCACAACAAAAGAAATCTGCGATCATTGCCGGTATGGCGCCGGGCTTTGGAGCAGCGATTGCAAAGACGCTGATCGCGGATGGCTACAACGTGTACGGCCTATCCCGGAAAAGCAGCCTTGAGGGAGAAGACCTCGGCGCGTCTTACACCCACCTGCCTTACGACTTGAGCGATCAGGCGCGTGTCGAAAAGGCGATTGAGCTGATTGACGGGCAGGATGGCCCTGCAACGGTGCTGATCTACAACGCGATGCAGCTCATCCCGAAACCCTTTCTGGAACTGACACCAGAGGAGTTCCAGGCGTCTTGGGTGTCGACCTGCTTCGGTGCAATGATCACGGCGCGGGCCGTGCTGCCCGGCATGGTTTCTGCAGGTAGCGGCACAGTGATCTTCACCGGCGCAACAGCGGCTCTCAAAGGCAATCCGCGCTTTGCAGCCTTCGCATCAGCGAAGTTCGCGCTGCGTGGCCTGGCACAGTCCCTTGCCCGCGAATTTGGCCCGCAAGGGATCCACGTCGTGCATTCCGTGCTCGATGGCATCATCTGGGGACCCCAAGCCCAGGAACGCTTCAACATCAAGGAAGAAGATTGTCTCGACGCTGACGCGATCGCGACGGCCTATCTGCAGCTGATCAATCAATCCCCCAAAGCCTGGACACATGAATTCGACATGCGCCCTGCGACTGAGAAATTCTGAGGACTTCATCATGACGTACAGTGTACCAGAGAGTGTAAACACTGATCTTTCTCAACCGGCCATCGTTCATTCTGCTGAACAAGAGTGGTCGCCTTCTCCGACAGCCGGGGTTGACCGCCGCTTTCTGGAACGCGACGGGGCCGAAGTTGCCCGGGCAAGCTCGGTGGTCCGCTATGCGCCGGGAAGTGCGTTTCCGGAACACACCCATGACATGGGCGAAGAATATCTGGTGCTTGAAGGAGTGTTTTCTGATGGTGACGGGGATTTCCGCACCGGGTGTTACGTGCGCAACCCTCCGGGCAGCAAGCACGCGCCCTTCACGAAGGATGGATGCACGATTTTTGTGAAGCTGCGCCAGTTCCAAGAAGATGATCGCCAGACCGTCCACAAGCATATTGACGACCTCGCATATGAGCCAACCGGAACGGACGGTCTGACCCGCGCGCAGCTCCATCAGGATGTGTCCGAGACGGTCGTTTCAGAGAGGCTTGCGCCAGGAACCAATTGGGCTGACCGCGGCGATTTTTCCGGCGAAGAGATTTTCGTCATCGAAGGGGAGCTGCTTTACGGCGACACCCTATGCGGCGCGGGCACATGGCTGCGGTTCCCGGCTGGGGCAGAATTGCCCATCCAATCCCCGTCAGGCTGTCGCATCTGGGCCAAACGGGGCCACTTGGGGCATCTCACCTGATCGGCCGGAAAACGCGCCGCCCTGAAATCGGGTTGCTAGAGCGACCCGCATTTCAGGCTGATCTCGTCATCGAAAGGAAACAATAATGACTGAAATCCACTGGATGGCTGCAACTGGCCTCATGACTGCCCTGTTTTGGATGGTCTATGTCTTGAACCGCTTTGCCGTAATCGGGATACCAGCATCGCTGGGAAATCCGAACCCTGAGCATAAGCCCTTGTCGGACTGGGCGCAGCGCGCGACGGCGGCCCATCAAAACGCGATGGAAAACTTTCCGATCTTCGCGGCTCTGGTGTTGGGAGTCGTCGCCCTGAATTTGTCCTCTAGCCTCACGATCACACTCAGCATGCTCTACTTCTTCGCCCGTCTGGCGCACTTTGTCGTCTACACGCTGGGTATTCCGGTCGCTCGGACATTGACCTTCGTCCTTGGGTGGATAGTCCAAGTGGTTCTGGCCATGGTCATCCTCGGGGTCGTTTGATCGTGGCAGCGAAACTCAGAGCGCGCGCCACTCGCTCCGGTGACGTGGCGCATCTCCTAGCTAGAGTCGTCGCGTCCTGTCGCCCTCCCCAGTCGTGCAGCAACGGGGTGGAGTTAGTATTTGTTGCGGGATTGCATCGTGTCTCGACGCCTTAAATTAGGTGCAGGGGAACCGAGTTCTGGCATACCTCTTTGTATATCTGACTTGCAGTGTTTTCTGTCTGTCTGCGAGGCAGGTAGCATTCGTAAAGCGGCAGAGGCTATTGGCGTTGGCCAACCGTCTTTGAGCAGACGCATTCAGAAATTGGAGGAAATGCTTGGGTTGTCGCTCTTTGAAAGGCGTACGACAGGAGTGCGCCTGACGCGTTTTGGATGGCGTTTTATGTCACAATCCCGGATGCTTGTTGCCGGGGTTCAGGACGCTCTAGAATCCGCCTCTATGGCTGGGACTGCTATGACTGGAAAACTGGACGTTGGCATTACAGCCTGCCTTTCCGGCGGACCCGTGCGAAACCTGTTTTCGGCTTTTATCGAAGCCCATTGCGATGTCGCCATTCAGGTGATTGGAGCGTCCAGCAACGAACTCTCCACTCTATTGAACCAACGCCTCGTGGACGCAATCATCACTTCACGTGCGCCAAAGCCAAGTGTCGAAGACAGTGTTTTACTTTCGCGCGAGCGGATGCTTCTTGCGGTCTCGACGGACCACGAATGGTCTGAACGTCATCAAATACTCTGGGAAGAGTTGAATGAGGCTTCTGATGTTCTTTGGGTGACGGAGCCATTTACGGCTTTCGATACACACAGGCTAGGGCACGTTGCGGCTTTCGCAAAATCAGAACTCGTTCACCGAAATCGGCTGAGTCGCGAAGAGATCATGGGTTTGGTCGGTCTGGGGTTGGGCATCACATTTGTCTACGAGCACTGTAGAGGGATTACCTACCCTAATGTCACCTATGTTCCCATTGGGGGTGATGGTGAGCCAACTCCTTTTTCTCTGACATGGCTTCCAGAAAACGATAACCCGGCACTTCGACGATTCATCAGTCTGGCGAAGATCGAAGCAAAGACGAACGGTTCTCTTTCTTGAGCTTAGCGAACCCGCGATCGGTCTTCATGAAACGCTCCAGCATGGGCGCGATGAGCTTGGCCGGTTCGAGTTTGCGCCCGTTCTCAGCCGCAAGAATCTCCGCATAAGCTGTCAGATCCCGATGCACCTGCGCTGGTAGCTCGATCGTCAGCTTGACGGGCTTGTCGTCGCGAATGTCGCCTAGCTTCAACTTGCTCATCGGGCATCTCCTTGCGGTTCGAGGATTAGATCGCGCGTCACCATCACGCGTACCGGAAATCCTGGCCGGATCGTAAGTGTCGGCGGAATCTGAAGCTGGCGCTGGACGATGGCCTCGCCGGCGCGTCCGATCGTGTCCTGCGTGCCGTCTCTGATTGCCTTGGCGATCTCGTCGCCGCCATCTTCGCCGGTCTCAAGCCCAATATTGAGGATGGTCGCCAGACCCGCCGCGCGGAATAGTTGGCCCCAGTGATTGTCGACACCGTCTTCGAGCCCGGCGTATCCGGCCTGATCCGTGCCGGGCTGGCGTTCGAGGACGATGGAGCGACCGTCGGGTAGGATCAATCGGGTCCAGGCGAGCAGCAGACGACGCTGACCGGTTTCCACGCGGCTGTCATATTCGCCCAGCAGGCGCGCGCCTTGTGGGATCAGCAGGAATTGCCCGGTGGGACTGTCATAGACGTTCGCTGTGACCTGCGCGGTGATCTGCCCCGGAAGGTCGGAGCGCAGGCCTGTCAGCAGCGCTGCCTCGATGACCGATCCCGCTTGCAGGACGTAGGGGCTCGGCGGGGATTGTAGCCGATTTGCGGCGGTGGTTCGTCTATCGACCTCACGATCTAGGAAGGCTTCCTGTCGCTCCGTCGTGTCCGGCCTCCGTGCCTGATCGGCAGAAGCCGGGAAGAGACCTTGTAGCCCGGTGGCCGCGGCCGCAACGGGGGCTGCCTGTGGCCTTTCAGCCCCGGTGCCGCTCGATCTCGCGTCGGCAAAGAGCGTCGCGAGCCGCGCGGCTTCGGCCTCTTGCAAGCGCAGTTGTTCTTCCGGATCGACGGCAGGACCGGTCGCAGGAACGACGGGCACGGGCTCACCGCGCCGCTGCGCAGACAGAACCGGACGCCCGAGCTCACCCGGTAGCGGTGGGCCAAGCCGTGGGATCGACGCGTAGTCGCGCGGCAGCCCCAAAAGGCCCTCGGCCTCCTGGACTCGTTCGGTCGAGAACAGTTCGGAAGGTCCATCGCCTGGATCGGAGCCTTGCAAGGCTCCGATCAGGATCGCGCCGATGCCGAGCCCACCGGCGACGACCAGAACCGTGATCGCCTTGCGCGAGAGCCGCATGACACGCGGCGGATCGGGCCGTAGGCGGAGTTCCTTCGCGATGTCCTGTTCGGTGCGTGGCGGCTCTTCGGCGCGGTCGTCTTGTTGCTGATCTTCAGTTCCGGTCATGGGTCAGCGGTCCTCATCGGGACGCCAGGCGGACACCACGCGCTCTTCGCGTTGGGTGCTTCGCTGGACCCCGTCCGTCCGCACGATCCGCACCACCCGCTGGCGATCCCCAAGCCGCAGTTCGGCGGCGGCGAAGAGCCGATCGACGATCATGTAGTTGCGCCGGATACGGTAATTGACGAGCTGACCGTCCCCTTCAGGTCCGATCACGAAGAGCGGCGGCATCTCGCCCTGGCCAATCCCGCGCGGGAACTCGATGAAGACCTGCCGCCCGTCATCGAAGGCGCGGCGCGGCCGCCAGGGCGCGCGGTCGCCGGTGATCCGGTAGCGGAAGTTGAGATCGTCGAGATCGACATTGCGCCCGATGGGAAGGCTCGCCTCTGCACGATCGTTCTGGCGCCGAAGCGCGATCAGGTCGTCTTCGGGGTATTGCCAGGATACGGAGGCCATATAGGCCTGCGGCGTCGCGCGCAGTTCGAGGTGATAGGTGCGCCGGTCGGTGTTGATGACGAGATTGGTCACGAGATCGGGCCGGGTCGGTTTCACGAGCACATGGATGCGGCGGCTGTCGCCGGAGCCACTTTCGGTATCGCCGATGATCCAGCGTGCTGTGTCGCCCACGGCGATCGGGCCGGCGCCGACGAGACTCTCACCCGTCTGTAGCGCGATGTCCGTGACCTGGCCGGGTGAGGTGTAGACCTGATAGAGCGCCCCGGAGCTGTAGGGATAGAGCTGGACGGCGTTGATGAAGCCGTCGCGCACCGGTTCGATCCGGGCGGCGGCATTGGCGTTGGTCACGCGCTCGGTCGGTTCCGCAGCTTCTGCCGGACGGTCGTCGGCATCGACCCGCATGAGCTGGCCGGGCAGCGGTAAAGGCTCGGGTGTCTCGACGATCCGGACTGGGCGCGCCGGTTCAGCAACCAGCGTTGCGGCGACCGGATCATCGTAGCTGATCTCAGGCGGTTTGAAGGTGGCGCACCCGGCCAGCATCGAACCGGCGAGAAGTGTAGTGATGGAAAGTCTGGCGGGCATGCAGGTTTTGCGTATGATGCAATCATTCATTGGGCGTTCTCCCTTGACCAGTTGATGGCGTGGACGAAGACGCCGAGAGGGTTTTTGCGGAGGCGGTCGGCGTCGCGGGGTGGTTGGACGACGACGCTGAGTATGCCGGTCCAGCGTTCGGTGACGGCGAGCTGCCCGTTCACGTAGCGGCGTTCGGTCCAGGCCACGCGGAAGCTGTTGTCAGAAGCCCGGATGACACTGGAGATTTCGGCGGTGACTTGGACCTCGCCGACGCGGGCGAAGGGATCGTTTTCCCGGGCGAAGTCGTTGAGCGCGACGGACCCGCGATCGGTGGTGAAATCGTAAGCGCGGAGCCAGTTCTCGCGGAGCACGATCGGATCGGCGGGAACCTCGCGGACGTTCTCAATGAAGCGTGCGAGGTGGAAAGCGATCTGCGGATCGGTTGGGCGGTAGTTGGCGGTTGCCGGTACCACGGCTTGGGCTGCCCCAAGTCTATCGACCTCGACCACATAAGGGACGATTGTGCCTTGGGTGGATTGCCAAACCAGCGCGAGGCCAAAGGTCGCTGTCGTGGCGAGACACCCGATGGCCATGAGCCGCCAATTGCGGGCTTGGACGCGGGCCGAACCCATCCGCTCGTCCCAGACCTGGGCGGCCTTCCGGTAAGGGGTCACGGGTTCGGGGGTCTTGGCGTATCGCACGCTGGTTCTCTTGAATTTCATGATCTCTCCGAAAGGCTGATGGCAGTGCCCGCGCCGCCGCCATCGCCGGAGCGGATGGCGTGGGCGGCAACGGCGGTGCCGTGTTGCAGGCTCTGCTGACGTTTCATGCGGCGCGCCCAGGCGGGCGGACCGTCATTGGCGGGGGTCGGCATGGATGACGGGGAATTGCTGAACTTGCCGCCGGTGGCTTCGAAGGCAGCGCGTGAGCCGGAGCGGTAGCTGTCGCCGACAGCGCGCTTGAGCGGGCTGACAGCTGTGTTGACTCCGGCCTGGCCGACTGCGGCCATGGCGCTCGCGGCTTTCCCGGCCGTGGACGTGCCCGAGGCTGCGCCGATCCCGAAGGCAGTCGAAGCACCGCCTGCAACGGCAGATCCACCGCGCAGGGCGGCTCCACCGGCGGCCCCGGCCATCTTCGCGCCCGCGAGACCACCTGCGACCACGCCGCCTGCTGCGAGGCCGGCACCGACCGCCGCGCCGGCACCGAGCTGCGGTCCGCCAGAAACGATGCCGTTGGCGATGCCGGGGCCGAAGATGCCGAGCGCGAGCAGCGAGAGCGCCGCGAGCACGACGGCCATCGCATCCTCGATGGTCGGTTCGCCGGTGAAACCGGCAGTGAACTCGCCGAAGATGGTCGAGCCGATGCCGACGATGACGGCAAGCACGAGCACCTTGACACCGGACGATATGACGAGCCCTAGCACGCGTTCGGCCATGAAGGCGGTCTTGTTGAAGAGGCCGAAGGGCACGAGGATGAAGCCCGCGAGCGTCGCCAGCTTGAACTCGATCAGCGTCACGAAGAGCTGGATCGCGAGGATGAAAAAGGAGAGCAGGACCACGATCCAGGCGAAGAGCAGGATCGAGATCTGGATAAAGTTCTCGAAGAAGGAGACGAAGCCCATCAGGTCAGCGATGGACTCCAAGATTGGTTGCCCTGCTTCAAGCCCGACAGCGGCGATCCGGCCCGGCTGCAGGAGCTCGCCCGCACCGATCGCGCCGCCGGTGGCGATGAGGCCGAGACCTGCGAAGCTCTCGAAGACGATGCGCGCGAGCGCATTCCAGTTGCCGATGATATAGGCGAAGACGCCGACGAAGAGCGTCTTCTTGACGAGGCGACCGATGATGTCGTCATCCGCCCCCCAGGCCCAGAAGAGCGCGGCGAGCGTGACGTCGATAACGATGAGTGTGGTCGCGAGGAAGGCGACATCGCCGCCGAGCAGGCCGAACCCGCTGTCGATATAGGTCGTAAAGACCTCCAGGAACCGATCGATGACGCCGACTCCGTCCATGACCTACTCCGGGTCCGAATTGTCGGTGGACGTGCCGAAGAAGCGGCGGCGGTTCTCCTCCCAGGCGGCCTGGCACTCTGTGTCGGCTTCAAGGGCTTCCGGGGTCAGCGAGCGGCAGTGTTGCAAGGTCTCACGCAACGGATCGTCCGAGACCACGGCGGGGCGCTCCATCCGTTCCACTTCCAACGCGCGCTGAAGTTCCATCGCCGCCATGAGCGCGGCAATGGCGCCCAAGGCGATGGCGATGGCTTTCAGCGTGGTCTCAGCGGTCAGCTTCATCGCGGCTTACCGGAACATCCGCACGGTGGTCGGCTCGTAGCCGGAGCCGTAATCGAGGAAGCGCGTGAGGTTCTCGCGGGCCTGCGCTTCGGCAGTTGCGACACGCGCGGCTTCGAGCGATTGCGCCCGGTTCTGCGCGGCGATGGCCGCCGTCAAGTCAGAAATCTGCTGGCTTTGCAATGCGAGGAGTTGATTACCGGCTTGGGTCGCCTGCAAGGCACCGGTCGCGGCCTGGCTGCGGCCGACGAGCGCCTGCATTTCGGTGCGGGCGGTTTCGATGTTGCCCACGACGCCTGCCTGCACCTTGAGGGCGTCTTCGAAACCGGCGACCGAAGTGCGCCAGCGATCCTGTGCGCCCGCGATCATGTCGTCGAAATCGCCGCGCGCGGCTGCCGCGCCGTAATCCTGGGTGAAGGCTTCGTCGATCGTCGCCACATCATGGGCGATGCGCTGTGCTTCGTCCAAGAGCTGCTGGGTTTGCTGCACCGAAGACTGCAGTCGCGACAGCGACGAATATGGCAGGCTCGCGAGATTGCGCGCCTGGTTGACCAGCATCTGCGCTTCGTTCTGGAGCTGGGCGATCTGGTTGTTGATCTGCTCCAGCGTCCGGGCGGCGGTCAGCAGGTTCTCGGCATGGTTGGTCGGATCGTAGACGATCCCGCCGAACCCGCCGCCGAAGAATGCGTGGGCGGGCGGCGCGGTCGCCGGGGTCATTGCGATCGCGCTCGACAGCAACAGGGCTGCGGCGGCGCGCCCTGCCAGTTTACGTGTCTTGGTCGTGAACATCAGTCTTCTCCTTGTCGTCGTTGGCTTCTGGGGTTGCGGATGGGGTGGCTTCGATCACGGCGTCGGAAGGACCGAGCAGTTCGGTCGCCCATCCGAGATCGCACCGGGCGAGCCAGGCGGCGGCAAAACCGTCACGCCCGTGTTTGTCGAGGATCGCGTCGATCGCGGCGTGGTCGGCTTTGGAAGAGGCCGCGGTAAAGGCGAGCGCGACTTCGCCGAGGCCGAGAGCGAAGAGCCGGTTGCCGCGGCGCGACTGGCAGTAATAGTCGCGTTTGGGCGTCGCGCGGGCGACGATCTCGATCTGTCGGTCGTTGAGCCCGAAATTGCGATAGGTCGCGGCGATCTGCGGCTCGAAGGCGCGCTCGTTCGGCAGGAAGATGCGTGTCGGGCAGCTTTCGACGATGGCGGGCGCGATGTCCGAGCCGTCGATGTCGGCGAGCGATTGGGTGGCGAAGACGACGGAGGCGTTCTTCTTGCGCAGCGTCTTCAACCATTCGCGCAGTTGCGATCCGAAGGTCGCGTCGTCCAAGGCAAGCCAGCCTTCATCGACGATAATGAGGCTCGGGCGTCCGTCGAGCCGCGCTTCGATGCGGTGAAAGAGATAGGCGAGGACGGCAGGCGCAGCGGCGGAGCCGATCAGCCCCTCGGTCTCGAAGGCCTGGAAATCGGCACTGCCGAGTGCTTCGTCTTCCGCATCAAGCAGACGGCCAAACGGTCCGCCGAGGCAGAAAGGGGTCAGTGCGCGCTTGAGATCGTTCGATTGCAGGAGGACCGACAGACCTGTCAGCGTGCGTTCTTCGATCGGGGCCGAGGCAAGCGAGGTGAGCGCTGACCAGAGATGATCGCGCGCCACCGGGTCGATCATCACCTCTTCGCGGGCCAATAATCCGGGGGTATGCGGATTTAATGGTTGATATGTGAAGTAGAAAGCGGAAGGGAAAACTAAATCCACAACGGACTAAATGGTTGATAGCTAACCGTGCCGGTCTTTCCAGATCCCCTTCCCTATAGCCATATGTAGGGAACACTTGAAAACTAGGCATATCTGTCTTGACAATAGCCCCGGTACAAGAAGCGGGTGTCGTTGTGCTCAGCCAGCCTTTCTTCGCCAAAAGCAATATTGCCACGAAGAGTGGTAGCCTACGGGCTCAGTACCTCCCCAGTTGGGTCATCGCCCGGCTAGAAGGTATTGAGGCGGCTCGGGGTGCATTGCACCATGTCGCGCCGGTCGGCAAGATGGAAGACTACATTGAGCGGATGTTGCGTAATGTCACGCCCTACTTGAACGAGGTGCACTGACCATGCATATCCAACCTACTCCCTTGAGGTCACAACAAAGCTAATGATCGATCTACTTGTTTTCCTCCCGGCATGTTTCGCACTGAACCTGGCGTTCGGCCCCAATAACCTCGTTGCGATGACACACGGTGCGCAAAAGGGCGTAGGGTTTTCCTTTATGGCAAGCACAGCACGGCTTGCCGTCTTCGTGCCCATGATTGCTGCTAGCGCGCTTGGTTTAGGGATGCTTTTGTCTGCTTCGGCGTTGGTCTTCAACGTGATCAAGATCGTTGGTGCCGCCTATCTGGTCTGGATGGGCATCAAGCTCCTCAGAACAACATCTGGCTCGACTAACCTAAACGCAGATGCAATGAAACCTTCGCTTCGTAAGGCATTCCGTAGTGAGGCGCTGATCGCCATCAGTAACCCCAAAGCAATCCTCATTTTCGCGGCATTCTTCCCGCAATTCGTGGATATAACGAATTACTGGCTGAGCTATGCAACTCTTGGGACGGTTTTTATCGCGCTAGAGGCCGTTGCAATAGCGATATATGCGTCAGCAGGGCGTTTTGCAGCAGCTTTCGCAGCAAACAAGCTGCACTGGTTTCAACGCGCCTCAGGTGGAGGAATGATTGCTTTCGGCATCCTGCTTCTTCTTAGTCGCCAACCTTCGCGTGTTGCCTAGGTTCTTAAGAACGCTTTAGCCAGTTGCTAGTCGTCTTAAGAGAATAACGTATGACCGAAATGCCCGACAACATCCTGCACCTGCCCTCATACCAGGTGCTGGGCTGCAAAGCCACCGACGATGAAATGCACTTCCAGGTAGACGCGCCCGATCCCATTGCTTGCGAGGAATGCGGGGTGCAGGGTGAGTTCGTGCGTTTCGGCAAGCGTGATGTTCCCTATCATGATCTGCCCATCCACGGCAAGCGGGTCACCCTCTGGGTGCTCCGCCGCCGGTACATCTGTCGGGCCTGCGAGGCTACCTTCAGGCCCCAGCTACCGGAGGTGGTGGACGGCTTCCGCATGACACTGCGGCTACATGAATACGTAGAGAAGGAGTCCTTTAACCACCCCTACACTTTCGTGGCGCAGCAAACCGGATTGGACGAGAAGACGGTACGGGACATCTTCAACGCCCGCGCCGCGTTCTTAGGCCGCTGGCACCGCTTCGAAACGCCTCGCATTCTGGGCATCGACGAGCTGTACCTGAACAAGCGCTACCGCTGCATCCTGACCAACATTGAGGAGAAGACCCTGCTCGATCTGCTGGCCACTCGCCGTCAGGACGTCGTGACTAACTACCTGATGAAGCTGAAAGACCGGCAGAAGATCGATATCGTCAGCATGGACATGTGGAATCCATATCGAACGGCGGTCAGGGCGGTGCTGCCACAGGCCCGCATCGTGGTCGATAAATTCCATGTGGTGCGCATGGCCAACGATGCTCTGGAGAAGGTGCGCAAGGGGCTCCGGAAAGAGCTGAAACCAGCCCAGATCCGAACCCTCAAGGGAGACCGGAAAATCCTGCTGAAGCGCGCTCACGAAGTCTCAGACCGGGAGCGGCTGATCATGGAAACCTGGACAGGCGCATTCCCGCAACTGCTGGCTGCCTACGAGCACAAGGAGCGCTTCTACAGCATCTGGGACGCCACCACACGACCCCAGGCAGAAGCCGCCCTGGACGAGTGGATATCCACCATCCCGAAGGGCCAGAAAGAAGTCTGGAGCGATCTGTTTAGGGCGGTGGGCAACTGGCGCGAAGAGATCATGACCTACTTCGAGACGGACATACCTGTCACCAACGCTTTCACGGAGTCCATCAACCGACTGGCCAAGGACAAGAACCGTGAAGGACGAGGTTATTCCTTTGAGGTGATGCGGGCGCGAATGCTCTACACCACGAAGCACAAGAAGAAGGCCCCGACTGCGAAGGTCTCTCCGTTCTACAAGAAAACCATCGGTTACGGACTGCCAGACCTCGCAGAGGAGCTCAACTACGGGGTCGATCTATCAACCATCTGAGGGTAGCATCAGGTTGGTGAGGGGAAGGTGCCCCATCAACCATTAAATCCGCATACCCCAATTTCTCAAGCTGGGTCGCCGTGCCAGAAAGCGCCGTTTGTTGGGCCTTCAGGCTAGCGGCGTTGTAATACTCCAGAACGGCCAGGACATCCTCCGCGCTGATTCTCCAGTGAATTTTATCTTTTCCCATTTTCACTCTTCGCTTGTCCGGGCAGCCAGTGCGTTCAATCCAGCTTCAGGCCAGGTGCTTGGGTTGTGCCTGGCAAGTGGGATAATCCATAGATCTTAGTAGCTCTCCAACAGGAAACCTATGCGCAGCGGACTAGATTCGGCTGAGGATGACTTCAAAAAATGGCTCAGCCCTTCCGTGGTGGTTGACTCCTCGGGTTCTCCTTTGCTGCTGGAACATCGAACCAATGAGGAGTTCGACACCCTCGATCCGTCCAAAACGGTAGACGGTGGGCTTCATTTTGGTACCGCAGTACAGGCCTCCATGCGAGCTGGCAAGGGTTCTCGTGTGATCCGGGCCTATCTGAAGGCGAAGAATATTCGCCGAAGCAAAGATCGCGGCGGAAACTGGAAATCCATTATCGCGAGCGCGAAACGTGCGGGGATGGATGCAATCGTCTATCTCAATCGCTACGAAGGGCTCACCACTGAGGTGATTGAGCGGCTAAGCGCTAGTGGCGACCTCAGCCGGCTCGACGACATGACAGATGCGCAGTTTAGAAAGGTAGTGCCCGAGGCTCGGGACAGTTACATCGTGTTCAGTCAGGATCAGCTTTGGATTCAACGCGAACGCTCTGAATAGACACCCTAAACCCAACCGATAGCGACACCCAACCACAGAAGGAGAATGACCAAATGGCCGATCAACTGGATTACCTCGACGCATTGGCGCTGCGCGTGGCCAAGGGCGACCTTGACTGTGTTGGTGCCCTGAGTCGTGGCGAATACCTCTATGTCGCACTGGCCGCGAACAGCGCCGAGCTGCTGAACCAGAGCAATGACACTATCGCCGAAGCACTGGCCCGCCTGGGGCCTGAATGGACTGCGGCGCTGATCGAGCGCTGGCAGTACAAAGGCAATCCAGCCCGCTACTGAGGGAACTCGTGCCATGCGTGCCGACCTGCTAGACCGCTACATTGCCCGCCTGTGCGCCGAGTCGGCGGGCCTCGATTCACTGCATATTGACGTGCCCTATATGGCCGGCCGCAAGCGCTACGAAGCCGGCAGGCCCTGGCCCAACCCGCTCGGCCTGGTCTACCGCGCGCAGCGTATCGCCCGCCTGGGTTATGCCGACGCCGCGCACGGCCGCCCGGTGCGGAAACTGCGCGACCGCGCTGCGCCGGTTACTAACGTGACCTACCCAGCGCCTGACCCCGTAACCGTAACGAACTGAAAGGAACCCGCTCCATGCGAACCCTGACGCTGCCGCTCAAAGGCGAGTATTTCGACGCGATCAAGGCTGGCGTCAAGCTGGAAGAATTTCGGGCTGCCACACCCTATTGGCGTCGGCGTTTGGAGGGGCAGGGCTTCGACCAGATAGAGCTGACACGTGGCTATCCGAAGCGCGCAGATGACGCACGAAGACTTGTGTTGCCCTGGAAGGGCTATCGCTTGACGACGATCGTTCATCCGCACTTTGGGGCAGATCCAGTCGAGGTTTTCGCCATTGATGTATCGCGCTAAGGAAACGGTTCAGTGAATCCGATCAAGCAGCACTTCCGACTGAAAAAACCATGTGCGAATTGCCCGTTCCTGAAGGAGGGAGCCATTCCGCTAAGCCGCGGGCGCTTGGAGGGGATTATTTCTACCCTGATCGAGGATGATCACTCGACTTTCCAGTGTCACAAGACCGTGCATTCAAACCGGGGTGGCAACTGGGACGATGAGGGGAACTATGAACCCTCGGGGCACGAGTCGATGTGCGCAGGCGCTGCGGCATACCTCATGAAGAAAGGCAGGCCGACCGTGGGTATGAGATTTGCCTTCGCCACTGGAGATGCTGCCCCCAGCGACTGGGATTCAGCGAGAGAAGTCGTGATCGACTGACAGCTTGGGATTTTTCGGGACAATGAGAAGTTGGTGGAAACCAAGGAGGTTTTCACTTATGCAGCTTTTCGAGAACGACCGTCATTCCAGTCCAGTCCTTCATGGCGATGTCATCGACCAATTTTTTGCCCCCGTTCAGTTTGACGCGCTGACGTTGCTGGCCGGCGATTACGAGCGCGAGAAGGCCCGTGTCATTGAGGTACATGGGATCATCACCCAGGAAAAGGTTTCTGGTGTGCTGGGTTATTTCTTCGATGGTAATGGCAATGACCAGTACGGTCGTAGCGCAAGCATTCGCCATACCAGCGCCTTCGGCGAAATATTCCAGCTTGAGGGCGCGCTGAACGAGTTGACCGCAGCCTATTGGCAGCGTGCGCTCAATCAAACTGACCTTATGGAGCACATGCCGCAGGCCCGCCGTAGCCAATGGCACAAAACCCTGAACGCCTGGCGCGACCACAACTACAAACGCGGCGAGAACCCTGAGCTGGATATGCCAGAGTTCAATCTCGACAACCTGCGTGCAACGATTCAAAGCCTCCTCTCCCGCCGTGTTGAATTCTTGGCCGAGCGTGTTGATGGCATCTTCCGAGCCCTGTCGCGTACCCATGTGACCAATCAGCCAGAAGGCTTTTACAAGCGCGCAATCATGAGCCACGTCTATAACGACTGGGGATCGACCGATCATGACCGTGAGGGCTATATCCACGATCTACGCATGGTGGTAGCCAAGTTCATGGGCCGCGATGATCCGTGCCGTGCTTCTACCACTCGCATCCTGCACCTGGCACGGGCAAGCCGGGGCGAGTGGGTTGAGATAGATGGCGGCAGCGTTCGCGTTAGGGCATACAAGGTGGGTACCGCTCACCTTGAAGTCCATCCGGACATGGCATACAGGCTCAATAGCGTGTTGGCGTTCCTGCACCCGATGGCCATCCCGGAGAGCTTCCGCAAGCGCCCAGCAAAGCCGAAGGCATCTGGCTTCAACAGCAAGACACTTTACGAGCGCCCCCTATCGAACGCTGTGACATCGCTGCTCAGCAGCGCTGAGACATACTGCTACCTGGAGAAGACGACCAACTTCCGCCGCGAATACGACCAAATTAACGTACCCAATACGCTGTGTATCTCCGTGCGCGAGCGTGCGGACAGCAAACACCTGCTTGATGAGGTGGGCAGCGTCATGGCGGCTCTGGGCGGGGTTCTGACCACCTGCCCCAAGCATGGCCGCCTAACCTACTGGCAGTTCGACTATGACCCGCGTGACGCTGTTGCAGAGGTTGCCGCACGTGGCAGCATTCCCGACCAGAAGAGCTATCAGTTCTACCCGACCCCTCCGAATCTCGCACAGCGCCTAGTGGACTGGCTGGATATCAGCCTGCTCGACACTGTATGCGAACCTCAGGCTGGCCAGGGCGGCATTGCTGATCTGCTGCCCAAGGATCGCACCCGTTGCGTCGAGGTCAGTCCGCTGCATTGCCAAATACTGAGAGAGAAAGGACACAACGTCATCGAGGGGGATTTCCTCGCCTGGAAACCTGGTACCTCCTTCAGCGTGATCGCGATGAATCCGCCATACAGCGAAGGCCGCTGGCAGGAACACCTCCGTCACGCCGGCACACTTATTGAAACCGGCGGACGACTTGGGGCAGTGCTGCCGACAAGCGCCCGGAGGCTCGCTGCCGATCTGCTACCTGGCTTCAAGCTCGAATTCTCCGAGGCGATTGATAACGCATTCGACGGTACATCTATCAGCGTTCTGCTGCTCAAGGCCACTAGAAAGCCCCTGTAATCACCACACCCGCTTTACCCAGACGGGCGACGGCTATAGCGCGGTGCAGTAAATGCACCTACTTGAGTTGGCAATTTCTCCCGCGCTGGCATGCTTATGCGACAAATCACTGGAGCTTCATCTATGCGCAAATTGTTCATCTACGCCCTTGTTGGCCTCTCGCTGGTCGGCTGCGATTCGTCGCGAGATTCGGGGGGCGCAGCCGGTACCGCTGCTGTCGAGCACGAGCGCACTCTGCGCTACAGCAAAGCAGAAGACGGCTCGACGGTGATTCAAGCTATTCGCATCACAAACGGCCAGCGTGCGGTCGATACAGCAGCTGGGAAGGACGCAGTTCAAAGCAGGGGGGGATTCATGAACCAAGTCGCCTTCAAAGAATGTGGCCGTGTGAACTTTGCCAGCACGGGGCCTGGTGAGGGCGTTGTTCAAGGCATCCATACAGGGCGTGGGATGACTGCTAAATGCAAAATCCGAAACTGGGACGGTCAGTGGCATATTGTTGAAAGCAGATAATCGAAGCGAGCACAAAGGAGTAATCATGGAAGTTGTTGCAATCAAAAGCCTTAGAACACTTAGTCATTCGCAGAAGGAAGAAATACTGCGGATGGCTGAACGCTATAGCCTAGATTTGGTCAACCGACCAATCAGCGCTGATCACCCCATGTTCGGCGTAGTTCGCGCCTGGATGCTGACTGATATCGCCCTTCAGCTTGATCCAGCAATTAGCCTTCAGATCAATTCTGAAGTAGTAATCGCTGTAAATGTTGCATCAAAAGTTATAGGTTTCATGACCCTGAGCCGAGCTAATGACTCCGCAACTGCTTGTGGAATAAATTATATCTGCGTTGATTCAGCACATCGCAATCAGGGGGTCATGACTGCGATGATTGACAGCCTGAAACCACGCTTCACCGATATAGCACTCAGCTGCTTTCCAACACTCGTAGAAGCGTATGAAAAGATCGGATTCGTAATGTGCGAGTCCCAAGGAGCTCAAGTCGCTATGCGTATTGGCGACTCGTACAATATGAATGTCATAGACCCCAATTACTTGAACAGTCAAAGAGCCGTTTCGCTGGAAGCACAACGCTTGATCAACGAGCTCGGCCCTAAGCGAGCAGTCGCTATCAATGATGAGTATGACGCGGAAACAAAGCGCATCTCTAAAGAGGTCACGGCTTTCGTTGAGAAACGCAAAACAGCGGCATCGAAAACGGGCTACTGACCACGGTCGGACTTAGCGGTTCATGACCCATCTACATAGGTTGGTCAGGCAACGACCCGGCCGAGAACTTAGGCCACCTGCCGGGTTGGTTGCCCCTCCCCCTCCCCCTCCTCCCCTACCTCTTCTATTCCAAACATACATGCTCTCGCCGGGCTGGGTCCTCTTCATTCCTGGTAGGGTCAAACAGCTCGAGCGCAACTGTGGGCTATGGTGTGGGACATATCATTTGGGATTTTCCAAACGTCTTATAGGTTCTGGCCTGTAGCCGATTTGTATGGGGATACCTTATCCTCCTACATTCCGGCGAGATCTGGCGCGATTGCAGTATCAGCGCCTGCGAACAAACGAGCCGCGAGGAATCCGTAGTGAAAAACCATGCTTCGAATGAGCACGCTCAAAGCGAGCCGATTTCTGGTGAGATTTACCACGTCACGCCAACCCGTAATCTTGAGTCCATCTTCCGTGACGGTTTACGGCCGCAGATTGGACCTCGCTCCGAACTACTCGGTGAAGCCAAGGAAATGGTCTATTTCTTTGGGTCGATGCTGGCAGTAGAAGAGGCACTCAGTAACTGGCTTGGTGAAGCGCTTGATGACGAGCCTGGAGCGATTTCCGTTCTCGCCGTTGATCGCTCCGGTTTACACCTCGTTTCAGATGCGGGGTACGAGCTTGCTTGCCTTCACCTTGTCCCAACGGAGAACATTTCTCTCGCTTTTCAGGATGACGTGCCGGTGGATGAAAAGAATGGCCCGGTGACCGAGGGCACCTCATGAGCAAACTGACCCCTAAGTTCGTCAAGGATGTCGACCAGCCCGGCTCCTACCAGGACGGCCGAGGGTTGATTCTTCGTGTGTCAGCTACCCTGCGAAAAAGTTGGGTCTTTCGCTATATGCTGGCGAAGCAGCGGCACGATCTGGCCCTGGGGACATTCCCTGCCTTGAGCCTCAGAGACGCACGGCTGGAGGCTGACAAGTACCGGCTCGATATCGCCCGTGGCGTCGATCCAGCCGCTGAGCGTGCGAAGGCCAAAGCCGCCAAAGCCTCACGAACTACAACGAGCCACACGTTTCGGTCTTCGGCGGAAAGGTACATACGCACGCATTCGTCGAGTTGGTCTAAGAAGCATCACCAGCAATGGCAGAATTCACTCACGAAGCATGTCTACCCTGTCATAGGCGGATTTCGGATAGCCGAGGTCGACACGGACGATATCCTGGATGTGCTGACGCCGATCTGGAGCAAGATCCCCGTCACGGCGAACCGCGTCCGGAATCGCATAGAGCTCGTGCTCGATGCAGCGAAGGCACTGAAGCTTCGGCAAGGTGAAAACCCCGCACGGTGGCGTGGTCATCTCGACAAGCTCTTGCCCAAGCAATCGCATACGGTAGTCCCCTTCCCGTCTCCGACACCTTTACGCACTGCCGAGCTGTTGGCCAGGCTCGATTCCCTGGATGGGGCAGCAGCTCGTGCTGCTGAATTCGCAATTCTGACTGCGACCCGTAACCAAGAGGTGAGCGGGGCCCAGTGGCCGGAAATAGATTGGGAGGAGAAAATCTGGTACATCCCAGCAGAACGCATGAAAGCGGGCAAGGCTCACCGGGTACCCCTTACCGAGCAAATGCTCGAGGTGCTACGGCAGCAGGTCGGAAAGCATGACAAATGGATATTTCTCAACTCCTGGCGAACAGGCCCTATTCCCGGCAATGCCATGGCAAGGGTGCTCGATCAGCTCCAGGTCGATGGCGTCGTACCGCATGGGTTCAGATCTACTTTTCGGACGTGGGCCGCGGAAGAAACCGATCACCAGCGAGAGGTTTGCGAAATGGCTCTCGCGCATACCCTCAACAGTAAGGTTGAAGCAGCATATAACCGAGGTGACTTGCTAGATAAGCGTCGCGCCCTGATGAAGGATTGGGGGGACTTTCTTGTCGCCAACGCTCCCCAGGTGAAAGGTGAGGTATCGGATCTGGTTTCGGAGCTTGCCCCTGATGCTGGGTCGGACCTGGCCAAGGTGCAGCCGGCCGCTTGACCACCGAGGTGAGGGCGCTCAGCCAGAAGCGCCCGAATAACAACCAATTTTGCCTGAACTGTGCCCCCCTCCCTCGCAGTTCCTATATTTCATAGGTGAGATCAGAATGGAAGTTTCTGCTCCACCACCATAGCTGTGGCGTTGTACTTCCTGCCGATCCGGAATGTGTCCCCCATAGTCGTGATAGTACGACCACGAAGATCGGTCGCTTTCTTGTCCTCAGCCAGGAAGCGCATGGCATCGGCAATCCGGTGCGCGAGCTTGCCGATCGCCTGGTTGTATCGGTCAGCACTACGACCGATCTCCAGGGCAGCATCCAAGGTTGCACCATGCAACAGGGCGTCGGCCACCCACTCACCGACCTCTTTAGCCGTGTCGTGATCGTTCTTGCGGTCTGCGACCTTACCGAGCAGATAGAACAGAAAATCGTCGTCACGGTTCGCCGCCCACCCGTTGATGAAGTGGCACTCCATCTGGAACACGTCGAACAACGAGTAGAGGGTGCCATCCGACAGCATGGACAGTTCTGGGTAGAGAGCTCGCAGCTGCGGGAATTCTTCCTCCCCGTACTCCGGCACCTCCTCCGTCGGGTCGTTCAGCGTTTCCAGGCGCAGGCCGGCAGCCTGGGCCCAGACCTCTGCAGCTCGTTCTTGAGCATGCTTGGCGGCATGAGCGATATCACCACGCCACTTCGCTTCAGCTTCCTTCACGGCGTTGAACATCACCTCCGAGACTGGCTCAAAGCCCGCCTCGAACTCGACGTTACCCAGCGCCGTGTAGACCCAGCCTTCAGCCGCCGGCCCTTCGGGGATTTCAGGCCGGGCCGGCAGCAGCGCCAGATCCAGGGGATCGCGCAGCGTCATCGGCTGCCCGCGATAGGTGAAGTCACCACTACCAGGGAGAACACCACCCACCAGGAGGTTGGCGAACGCGGCTTTCACGTCGCCCTCCTCCTGGAAATCCCCCGGCAGTCGAGCATTGAAGGGGCGGTGCAGGATTAAGCGGCCAGTCGCCCGAGATTCAAGGGTGGCTGTGTCCATCGCCGCAAGAGTTTCCGTTTGGTAGGGAACCGGCACTACTCCCCAGGCCTCGACGGCTTCCTTGGCAGAAACAGTTGCTTCGGCAATCAAGCTGAGAGCCAGTTCTTCGACCGTTAAGCTGCGGGCCATCTCTTGCAGCTGTGCATGCGGCTGCTCCTTCTGGCGCTCTTTCACCAGGTGCACCAGCTTGTCGAAGACGAATACCTTCCCGTCATTGACCAGGTAGGTTGCATTCGGGACGCCAGACACGTTTCGCAATTCTTCCTTCAGCGTGTCATTCAGGCCCCCGAAAAAGTTGCTGTACTCGTCCACGACCAGCATCCGCGGCCGTTCAGTTTTAACGTTTTTGTCGTTAGACATGACTCATTTCCTTTCCAGTGCCTCAATGGGCATAAACGGCGACCAGTCACTCGCCGAGCAACAATTCATTCGCTGGCTTGGCCGAAAGAGGTGCCTCGAATATTGTTGGCCTCGTCACAGATCCGGGCCACCTCCAGCATCGCTTTCAGCGCTCGCTCCTCCGTCTCCCTCGTGGCGAATGCAATCATGAACCCATGCAGCAGACCGGCGAGCATTGCCCCACTGTCCGCAACGTTACGGTTCCCTGCCACGGCGGAAAATTGCTCCAGGAGGGGAGCAGGTGCCTTCAGAAGAAATTCCTGGCCGAGGGATTTTCCGATACTTGCCGCATGGACACACTGGTGAGCCAGGGCTTCTTCAGGCGACATCGGTGTACCGTCATAATGCTCGAAAGACGCCTTCACATGGTTGCGACCGTGCATGCCGGCGGCGATGCTTTCAGCTCCCTGACGGATCTTCTCAACTGCAATACTGGCTATGCTGAAGTCTGTTTGCGCTTCATCCATAACCGCGGCCAACAGGCGTTCATCGACGTTTTCAGTGCTATCCATTTGATCCTCCGTTGATAGTTATTTACCTCCATTTCAAGTTCTCATTCAATTGAAAAAACCCAAGCTCCCGGTGGCCAAACCGAGCTCACAAAAAAGGCCGGGATCACCGGCCTTTTATTCTGGAAGATCAGCGGAAGCGCAAACTCACTGGGTTCGCCATGTCTCGACTACATCAGCGCCATGCTCTTGCTTCCACTCCTTGAGCGTCTTGTGGTTGCCGCCCTTGGTCTCAACGAGCTCACCCGTGTTGGGGTTGCGGTAGATCTTGACTGCTCGTTGCGCACGAGGTTTGCCAGGCTGATGGGTAATCTGCTTTCGATAGTCCGGGTCAAGAATCGCGATGATGTCACGCAGGCTCTTGCCATACTCAGACATCAAGGCCCGCAGCTTTTCCTCGAACTCCATCTCTTTCAAAAGGGCTTCATTTCCGCTCAGCTTCTCCAGGCGGTCCTGAAGCTCCTTGATGGCTTCCTCTGTGGCTCGGTACTCGGTGATGAGGGACATCTTGTCTCCTTGGTTTTGGTTTCATGGCCCTGAGCCGTGACGGGGCGCGCCAGGCTTGCTAGGGCTGCTGGTTAGATCATGCCTGCCGATGCAAGGAATGCATAGCCTGCAAGGTATCCGGCGCAAGGCCAGAAGGCGTAAAACTGAATGTTGGCGAACAGTTTCTTGTTCATGGCGTCCAGGAGGGCTAAGCCTCCTCCTCCAAGCGGTTGATTTCGGCAATTACGCCCTGCATGTTTTCGATCGCAATTTCGGCGGCTTTCCGGGCCTTGCCGAACAGTGATTCCTTTCCTTCAAGCAGGGAGTCGAGGCGGTTGTTCTCGCGCCGGAGCTGCTTAGCAATGGCATCAAAGTCTTCACCCTCAGGGGGTTTCTTGCCCTGGAGCTTGAGTTCCATGGCTTCGGACTGCTTCAGCATCAGATCGCGAACAACGGTACGCTGAGTCGCGCTTTTTTCGTCGAACCCATTGATGCTTTCGAAAACCTTCACGGCCGCTTTCACACTGGACAAGGCTTTGGTGCCTACTTCGGACTTCCCTGCCTTGGTTTGAGTGGCTGCCTTCTCAGTATTCACGCCAGATGCACCATTGCTGCTCGAGGGAGCATTGTCACCTCCCGCCTGGCCGCCGGCGGCCTCGGCTGTCTTCTCTTCGGTGCAACCTTCAGCCATCTGCTGAGAAATACTCGCCGCCCCATCCGGAGCATCCGGAGCATCCGGAGCATCGTTCGTAGCATCTGAATCATCAGCCGAAGAATTGGACGCGGAGCCACCCTCGCCACCGAAGAGGTTCGGGCCAAAATCCATTATTGTGTCGTCCTGAGGTGTTTGCATGTGGGGTACTCCTTTTCTGTTCGGGCTTTAACCTATGAAATCACCCTTCCAAAAAATCCCAACCCTCACGTCTCCTCAGCGTATCTGGCCTGCATTTTTGCCTTCACCCGATTCTCCAGCCTCTTTGCTACGTCCACAACAAACGCAAGGAACTGAAGATCGAGGCCTTCCTCAACCTCATTCATGATGTCGTCGGCAACGCCCTCAGCTTCTCGACCAAACTGCATTCCTGCATCAGCCATTTCGAACAGTAGCTGAGCCGCTGGCTTTCTCTCCGAGGTATAGAAAATGTCCGACTCTTGCTCGATCGCGGCTATTTGGTTAGCCGGCGCTTCGTGTGCTGAATCAGCATCTTCATCATCGTCAAGCGGCACCGGCGGTGGCAGGTGACTGCTTTTTTCTGGGGGCGGAAGTGACTTATTGGACAACGCAGGTTTCGCTCTGCCCTCCTCTCTCATGTCCTTCGCGGCCTTACGTATTGCCTTAGGCCCGCGGCTACACAACTCTTGCTGAGCCTCTTTCTCGAGCTTAGCCACCTGTTCCGCGGCGGATACGCTCACTTCACCAGATTTGACAGCATCTAACAGCTCTTTGGTGCCGTCCCGGACAACCTTGCAGGCAGAAGACACAGAGCGTGGGCTGATACCCAGGACTTTGGCTGCCTCCTCAATAGCCATCTTTGCGGCTTCCAACTCCTGCCCGGCTGCTTTCTCCAGGTCAACAGTGATAGCGCTGTTCCCACGCAGTGAGGACAGCTCGGCAGCGATCAAAGCCCGTTGTGCTACGGTGAGCTGCCGGCGGTAGAGGTTCAAAGAGAGGACGTAACCCAGGGCATCATCTCCTGTGTATTCCTCTGTTCGTGGTTCGATCAGCAGATCCTTGCAAACGCGATATCGGTTACGCCCATCAAGGATCTTTCCTTCATAGAGAACGATCGGTGCACGCTGTCCGTTGGTATCGATATCTTCAAGCAGGGCTTCGTAGTCATCACCGATGATTAGCGGAAAAAGCTGAGCGTAATCGTGAAACGCCAAATCATAGCTTTGCATAAGCAGCTTCTCGTTCCGGGTTTTATCAAGGAACGATAAGTCGAACACATAAATAAATGACGCCTTTTCAGGTCGTTTTTGCGTCTGAATTTGCGGCCATCTTGCTGGCCTGCCTTCGACATTCGCGCAAAAAAAACCCTGCCGTTTAAGCAGGGGTTGTGATCTACAGAAGCCTAGGACAATAAATCTAAATCAATATTAAATCTTCTCTTGAAGTTGGCTTATTAATTCCTCGAGAGCTTCCTGATCTGGTTTGGTGTCAACGAATCTAAGCGACTTGTCTGAAAGGACTTCCATGACGCCCCATTTCAATTCATGTAAATCCTGGCCCGGCTCCGGTGGCGTCTCCCAGTAGGGAAAGCTTCTGACTACATGAGGCGGCATCTTTGTGATCATGGCTGAATCTCGGTATTTTCTGTCAAGGCAAAGGCTGCATGCTAATCAGTGTATAAATATACAGTCCTGCATCACTACACAAAAACGGCGTCAAAGGTTCGTCATCTTTTCAGCTCGTAAACTGGTTGCAGGACGGCAACACCTATAAAAAGTTGTCTCATAGCACAGCATAAGCTAGGGCCATGTCTACAGCAAACATTAGGCCATCACAGACCATTTAAGGCGTGATAAGTTTCATTAATTTGATGCTTTTTGAGCTTTTCTGACCGCCGTTAAGCCGACCCGCTCCTACAGAAGGAAAGCGAACTGGCGGTGGTAAAAGCATAGGTTATCGCGGAGATCTATGTGGATCATTTCCCGTCCGGAGTATGGGATGGCCCGCGGATAGCCACCCTTTGAGCTTCTGTGCTAAGCCCATCGCGCTCGCCCTACTCTTCGCGCGCGCTCAAACAACAAGGGAAGCGAATGAGCTTGTGCGCGCCCTAGATATCGACTCCAATCGGATCTAGGCATTGGCCACGGTTCATTCGCACTTACTCACTGACACCTTCGGCCTGAGCCAGCCTTGCTTGCGCACCTCTGCCATCGCCGCTTCCAGCTCAGGAATCGAGGAGATGTCGCAAGACACCGTTGGTTTTTTTCCTTTGCGGTCTGTGGGCAACTGCAATATGACCTGTTCAGGATCGCTCAGGGAGACCTTGAATTTTATGCTCGGGAGTGCGCTAAAGATGATGCTCGCCTTCGTTAGGTTCAGCTCGGCTGAAGCCTGCCGCACCTCACCTTCGTGCTCATACGCCAGTGAGATACGGTGTCTGGTTGAATTGCTCATAGATAATCCCTGGCGCTTGGTCTGCGCAAATTTGCGTGACGCTTAATGCTTTGTTTTGAGCCCGCGCCTCGCCTCGGATGAACCGATCCTCGCTGCTCAACATGTGAATCCGCGCAGGGGCCGAACACTTCAGCCAGTGCTCTGAAATCACAGAAAACAGCTCGATACGGCTCAGGCCGAGCAAATGCTCAGGCTCAATCTTTGACAGCTGTGCGAGCGCGGTGAATCGTGTCTGCGGTTGCACCCTGAGCTCTGGTTGCGCGACTGCGGTTGCCATATATCCCTATCTCGAAGTCTGAAAACCATATTCTGTCATGGCATTTCGCCTTCGTGTTCTCGTTTTCTAACCTGTTTCGCGTCTGAAATAATTCATTACAATATTATTGATAATCATTCGTTTGTGATCAGGGAGCGGTCTATGGTCTTCAAGAAGGCCTCAAACTGTTCAGCCAGCCGCTTCGCGTCGACCGTTTTCTCGCATCGAAATTCGACTTTTTTTCCATCTACACGAACCTTGCCTATCCCACTGATTTCTTTATCGGTGAACTTGCCCGGGGTCTTCTGCTGATCACGCGAGGCAACCTCCTTCGCTAACCACCGTAGGGCATGCTCCTGCGTCCATTGATGATCGCGCATAGAGGTAACTGCTTGAAGAAGCAACGCCGGCTCGGTGCGACTGAATTCAATGAAGTCCTTTGCCCATTTCCCGCCGATAAGCCCCGGATTCGTGTCTAGTATTGCTCGCACTTCCTCTGGCAGATCCATAAGGAGAAGGCATCTGCTAACTATCGAATGGTTGACACCTACTCTGCGCGCGAGAGCACGAATCGAGCTTTCCTCCCCTGCTCGCATGATCGCGGCATAGGAACGTCCGCGCTCATACTCGGTTAGAGCTTCCTGTCCCTCGTTGTCGGTCAGGGCCAAGATCTTCGCCATTGCATCCGTAACGGAGCGCACATAGGCAGTCACAGTTTCCCTGCCGAGCAGCTTGTGAGCACGCCAACGACGCTCACCGCCGATCAACTCATAAGCTCCATCGCCTACAGGTCGGACCGTCAACGGCTTCACCAACCCAACAGAGGCGATCGAGTTCGCTAGGTCCTCAATAGCTGCTTCGCTGAAGGTCAAGCGAGGCTGAAAGGGAGATACCCGAATCGAATCGACCTTTACCTCAGCGAGAACGCCGCTGTCACTTGCGGCAACAGACTCATCATTATTAGCTGATGCTGGAGCTAACACTGCGCCCGGACTTGGAGCACTGACCTCCTGTTCTGCCCGCTGTGCGGCAAGCATGTCTGCAACGGAAACCCTGAGATTGGGCTCAGCAATTTCCGTGGGTGGGCGAACCCCCGTGACCCACTGAGGGGGGGCCTTTTTTTGACCTGGGTAATCCTCCGACTTGGCCATATTTCCTCCGAAACCAAGTGGTGGTGCTCCGAGCACCACTGAAATTCTCAAGTTTTAAGTGGTGCTCCGAGCACCAATATTCTTCGCATACACTGCTGGTGCTCGGAGCACCACTTAAATCTAACGGCCCTGGTGCTCCGAGCACCACCTCAATCACTGAGCGGCCAGATCGCGTATTCGTTTCAGCGCCTCACCGAACACGCTGCGCATCGAGTCAATCGTTTTGGAAGACGCACCTTTCCAGACAAGCAGGGGAACGCCTTGATCAAGTGCCTTTCCGTAATCCTCGGAGTAATAGAGTTTTTCCTCTGATACCCGACCAGGGAAAAGATCGTTTAGGACGACCAGGTTATTGAGGATGCGTTTGCGGTTACGGATGAACATCGTAGGGATAGCAAGCACCCCTGGAGAGCGCCGATATGCTTTCGCAAATCGAACCATCCAGTCGTTAAGCCGCATCAGAGCCCTGAACGAAAATTTGTCCATCCGCACGGGGCAGAGGACAAAGTCGCTGGCAACGATGGAGTTCTTGGTGAGCCTGGAGGCGGTAGGCGCGTTGTCGAACAAAATCACATCATACGAGGAGATATCGACCCCTGGGATTTCTCCGCTACGCGCCCGCTCAAGCCACCCGGCATACCAGAAGTCCATGTTGTTTTCGGCATCGAGTGCGACGGCCAGGTCTTCAAGGTACGCATCCGCCGGAATCAGGTGTGGCCCATTTTCACCGAATGGCTTCTTGACGACCTCCTCGAAAGTCATGGGATCAAAACATCTCACCCGGAGATCTGGACTCAGGAGGCTACCAAAGTGGCCGGCGACATAGCGATCGGCAGGTATTCCCATTGCCTCGAGATCTGATAGCGCGAGATCGGGATCGTAGCCAAACACGCTGGACGAATCGCCCTGGGGATCGTTATCAACGCAAAGCACACGTAGACCTGCAAGCTGAAGGAATACCGCAAAGTTGACTGAGGTTGTCGTCTTTCCAGTACCGCCTTTCTGCACGAACGTCGAAATCACAATCTGGCGAGGCAGACCCTTTGCGTAGCCTTTCGCTCGGCGAAGCGCTGCGATGTCAAAAATATCGCGAAGCGTATAAGCCCTCGACGTGACAGTTCCGCGCGGGACCCGTCGAATTTCGATGCCGTTTTCGTCTTCAATGTCTTTGAGGCGACGGGTGGTAAGGCCGAAGCAGTCGGCCGCGAACTGGGGAGGGTAGAGGAGGGTGTCGAAGTCGGTGTAATTGACCGTTTCTTCTTCAAACTGCTCGTTTGACTGCTGCATGACAATCCCTGCATTTGCTGAATACAGGGTGGATGATAATACGTAAAGCCGTATTTTCAAGGCTAAATCACGGTAGGGGTCTTTTTTAGGTTGCTTATCCCGAACTGAAGGCTGCTGGTTCTGCCGGTCAGTTCGGGTTAATGGCTGTTTTTTAAGTATGGACGCGAACTAGATTTTTCATGGAGAGGGCAGGGCAGTTCTATGATCTGGTTAGGCGTACTGTTTTTGAGCTTGGGTACGTGCGCGTTTGAAGTCAGCGCTGATGTAGTTGACTGTGAATTGAGTGTCTAGGGGATGCGATTCGACAACCACCTCGGTGGTGCCAGAGAAGAAGGTCACGTTCTCAAAGCCAAGGCCAAATTCATCAGTGCTGATTTGTAGTTGGTTCCTGAAGCTATCTAACACCTCCTCCAGATGGAGCTTGTCAGCCTTCACCGTAGCGACATCCAGGACCCCTTCAGCGTTAAAGGCCAGCTGGATGTCAGTAACACCATCGAGGTTGACTTCCCACTCTGAAAGGTTCAGTACCGGCCCGCCGGTGTAGGACGTACCAATCTTGTCAATGATGGTGTAGCGCTGCTGGACGTCTACGATCGTCGTAACGCCTACAGCTAGGCTTACCGGCTCCGGCGCTATAGCCGCCATGCTGAGCAGATAAGCTGCGACGCCCGCGTAAGCGGCAGTGTTCATTGGGTTCCTCCAGGTCGTGTTCGGTTTGGATCATTTTCTCCTCACCGACCTGGCGGGTGTGCTGCTTTCCAACCGAATTGTCGTCGGAAAAACGGCACTTGGACTCTGAGTCTGCTTTTGGCTTTGGCTCCTCAACCTCAGAAAAATTAGCTTTCCAGTTTTAAAAGCCTTTTAACTGTTTTTCTCTTGTTGTTCTCTTGTTTTTAAGGGGCTGGAGCCCTAGTGCCACGTGGCTTCCAGAGGAGCATCGACTACAAATTACGGTATTGCGACTACAGATTCCGGCTTTGCGACTATGGATTCCGGCTGACGCGACTACAGATTCCGGCTATGACGACTACAGATTCCGGCCGTTATCCACAGCCTATATGAGGGGGCCTGGGGCTGCGTCTAACGACTACAGATTCCGGCTGTAGGCTTGTGCGCATAGCACGAGTTTGAGTTTTTAAGGCTCGATTTCAAGCAATTTTGTGTGCTGAATTTGCCAAAGCGGCCTGTGTACGCGGGTGTTGTTTTGTAAGTCGTTGTTTTATAAGAATATTTTATTCTTTCCGTCGTTTCTTTGACGTTTCCCCTCGCGTTGCCTTGATTTGGTGTGGAATCGCCAATAAACAGTCCTGCCTGCCCTTCTCGGAGCCAATCGACTACAGATTACGGCTGCTGTGCTAGCCATTTGCTCGATACGACTACAGATTACGGCTATGCCTAGATGGGCGTTACCAGGCAGCAGTGACGCCCAATTCTTTGCTATCGACTACAGATTACGGCTGCGGATCGGAGGTATCGCGCGCCATCGACTACAGATTACGGCTGTTGTACGCGCCGGAGGGGAAGCTAATCGACTACATATTACGGCTGCCACCTATCGACTACAGATCCATGCACCTTCGAGCTATCTGAACAGGTGGTTGGCTGTAAGGCCCATGGTTACTGGAGGTTAGAGATTAGACGACTCCTGGGTATCGACTACAGAGGAATCTCTCTGTAGGGTTCCGTTATTAATCGTAGGGCCAGACATGTCCAATTTACCCAAACCTACTAAACCTGAACCTAAGCCGCTCCGGGTCACGAAATCCAATACGCTGATTACCGCGTCGTACCGACTGACCCTCAACGAGCAGCGGTTGATCCTCGCGGCTATCAGCAAGCTCGATCCACGAAGGCCCATGCCGAAAAAGGTGTCCGTGTCGGCCGTGGACTATTCGGATATCTACGGCGTCCAGCTCAGGCATGCCTATGAGCAGATGAAAGTGGCAGCTGATGAGCTGTACGAGCGCGACATCAAGACCTTTGACGGGTCCGGCATGGAGCGGAAGCGCTGGGTTGATCGGGCCAAATACCTGGATGGTGAAGGTCGCGTTGAGTTGTCGTTCACCATTCATGTCATGCCCTATCTCACGATGCTGTACAGCAAAGTGACTAGCTATGATCTACGTCGGGTAGCCTGCCTGGACTCGAGCCATTCATTCCGGCTGTTCGAGATGCTGATGCAATTTCGGAAGACTGGATGGGCCTACATCGAGGTTGAAGCCTTGCGGGTAGCCCTTGGCTTGTCGGATGCATATCAACGATTCAACAACCTCCGCCAGAGGGTCATAGATCCGGCAGTTGAGGAGCTGAAGACAAAGAGCAATCTGGATGTCAGCTACGAGTTGAGAAGGGAAGGGCGGAAGGTGATCGCAATCAAATTCACCTTCTGTGATCTCGCACAGCTCCCGCTTAATCTGGAACTTGACCCTGAGGATCTTCCACCGCTTCCTGAGTATGACCCTGCCGAAGAAAGCGAATGGCTGGTCACTAAGCCCCTGGGCGAGTTGGCTGAAGCTCAGGAAGCTGGACTGCTGTTCGCTGTTTCGGCGGATGAAGAAGATCAGCCTGATTAGCATGCGTCGTCATCTGACGACCGTTTGTGCCTTTGTGAGCAGTGTCGTCTGTGCCTTTTTTCCGCCCATGTCGTCATTTGCCGCCCTTTTGGTGCCGCTCCCACAAAAAACCCGCCTTAATGGCGGGTTTTTCTTGGCCCGGTCTGGAGCGCGCAGAGCTCAGTAATTAGGCACAAGCGTAAAGAGGCTTCGCCGCCATTGGCATACATCCTCGCCTGTTGCTCGGCCTGCATTTTTGAGTGCGTCGAAAACGCTCAGGGCAAACGACATTGCAGCCTGGTCGTCTTCGTGGAGGTCGACAATCACAACCGGAAACTGGTCGCCGTCATCGGCATCAGGTGTTGCTATGGCGACTGTCTGAATCCCCCAGGTGATGCCATCATCGTAAGGTTCAACAACAAACCGCTTGAGCCGGCGAATCATGCCGTCACGAATCATCTGAATCAGATCGGTGCATGCCGGCTCCGATTGGCGGTGCTGGAAAAGTTGGATGGCTGTCATAAGCTACGGCTCCCTTGATATGCAGTCATCCTGCCAGCAATCCTGTAAATCCCAAACGGAATTCCCCTGGCGTTGTTCTGCGTCGGATTGGTGGCGAACCCTAGCATTCTTCTCCCTCCTGGTTGGGCGTGCTATTTCCCGCGGGAGGTGGTGGGAGATCAACGAGGGTGGGAGTGGCTACGCAAAATGCTGTTTGCATGCCAGAAACATCTCCGTCCCAGCACTCGCATTCGGCATCCCAAGATTCGCGATCAAAGTCGAAGGTTGTCCCGAGATCAACAGCCCCATCCAGGGTGGTGTATGCCCCGCTCAAGGTTCCGTTGATCAGCACCGCGTAGCAATCGTCGCCGATTTGCAATGCTTTCCCTGGATTGGCTTCAAGAAGACGCTGATAGCAAGAAAGGATCTCGTCGTAATTCATGATTGCTGCTCTGATTCCGGGTGTGAGAAGACATTGCCAGCTCTCCAGAAATACCCAAATCCTGTAAAGGACAGAGCTAGCAGCACCCCGCTTGGGTTTGTGCGTGGCTATGCAACCATGGAGCCATATCAGAACGGAGATCCAAGGGATGAACTTCACCCACGAACAGGGGCCAGCGATTAACTCGTTGGCCCGTATCGTCAAGCTGGTGGCTTTTGCTGGAACTGGGAAGACCACCACGCTTGTTGGCTATGCCAAGGCTCGGCCTCAATGTCGTCTGCTCTACCTCTGCTACAACAAAAGCGTCGAGATTGCTGCCAAGCAAAAATTTCCGCCGAACGTGACGTGCAAAACAGCCCACGGCTTGGCTTATGCGTCGATCGGATCGAAGTACAGACACAAGCTCACGAGCAACCTACGCCTGACCGACATCGCAAGGATTATCGGCTCTCAGAACTGGGAATTGGTGCGCAGCGTGCAAGAAACGCTGAATAATTATTTGGCAAGCGCGGATGACGACATCGAGCTCTGTCACTGCCCTGTCAGTAAGCTGAAAACGGAGCGAATGAAGCGCGCCGCCGGCAGCATCGTAGAAGGAGCCAGGCAGCTTTGGGGGCAAATGTGCGACATCCATAACGAGGCTGCGAACATTACGCACGATGGGTACCTAAAGCTCTGGGCTCTCTCGAAACCAAACTTGCGGGACCGTTACGATATCGCGCTTGGAGATGAGGCACAGGACATCAATCCAGTGATTGCAGGTGTGCTTGCGCAGCAGGCGGCATACGGTATGGGTGTGGTCGTTTGTGGTGATGGCCATCAGATGCTGTACCGCTTCAGGGGGGCCGTAGATGCTCTCAATGCAACCTGGCTCGACAAAGCGGAAGTCCATTACCTCACTCAGTCGTTTCGGTTCGGGTCTGCCGTTGCGCACGTCGCCAACATGGTTCTCGCGTTCAAGGGTGAATCCCGCCAACTGGCTGGGCTTGGCGGCGAGACTCGTGTTTCCAAGGCACTACCTGCTGACCTTGAACATCGCACCGTACTCTGCCGGACGGTGGTTGGAGTGATCGAGACGGCGCTGGCCAATGTAGAGACTGGCGCAAAGATCTACTGGGTTGGGGGGATCGAGGGTTACAACCTCCAGGATCTTGAAGACCTACATGCGCTATCGAAGGGGTGGCGTGACCGAGTGAAGGGGAAAAAACTCCTCCAGGAATATCCTGATTACGATCTCTACAAGCAGATTGCCGATGAAAGCCAAGACCCTGAGATGAACCGCTCGATCAAGATCATCGAGCAGTACAGCGCGGATCTCCCAGAGTTATTTGCCAAGCTGCGGCGTAATGCTGTCACCGATGAGCTTGAAGCCACCATCACTCTCAGCACCGCGCATCGTTCGAAGGGCTTGGAGTGGGATGCGGTGCAACTGGCTGAAGATTTCACCTTCGATCCATTCAATCCAGAGAACGAAAAGGAACCATGGATTGATGAGATGAACCTCCTCTACGTCGCGTGTACCCGCGCCATGCGAGTTCTTGCTGTCAACTCGACGATGTTGGAGATCATGAAAGAGTTCGTCGACCGGCGTGACGGCCGCAAGCCAAATACCCCGATGGTTTTCAAGAAGAAGCAGGTAGCTGCCGCGTAGTGCTCCTCGAGCATGCTTCGACTTTCGAAAACCACCCACTGATCACAGGAGATATTCTCATGCCCATTTCTACAGGCCAGGCAGCTTTGCTTCAGCAGCTGCGGGATCAAGGCTATGTAGTCTTGCTCGTTGAGCCGAGCGAAACTGAACACATCAGTCGAGAAAGGTTGGAGAGCCGTTTGCGGGCCGATGCTGCGGATCACATTGAGGATCTGTTGTCCCTTGAGGCAGTCCGAGTTCGTTGAGCTGACACGTAGCAAATAAAGCCCGCCTCGAGCGGGTTTTTTGTGAGCGGATTTTGGGATACTCGATAATACCACCCCTTCAATCGCGAGATGGCTTTCGCACCCTCGGCGTCGCTTCTGGTTAACATGGAGCGGAGGGGGAGGAGGGCGCAAGGGATAGCCGGAGTGAAGGGGTGGTATTATGAGGATGCCTAAATGACTGACGCAATTGTTTCCGCTTACGAGCGCTTGGTCGAAACCGTTGGGGCTTTCAATGAGAAGTGGCCCGCATTGGTTGTCGGCGGGATGATATGGCGCATCCCGCTCCTCACTGAACAGAGGACGCCATCTCGAATCAGTGTCCAGGTGCTGACAGGAAGTGACGCAATCAAGGTCGCTGTAGAGGCGTTACGCGAATTTGAGCGCGATCTCGGCCAGGCTCCAGGTACCGTGCTGCGTTTGCCGGGGTACTTTATCCTCTCCGGATCGATACTCGATGAGGGTAGGGCGGTGAATCGCTGCAAGAGCGAGCTGGTGGACGCGATCGAGGCTGAGCGCGTGTTTCGCAACGTCGCCGTTAGCCGCCGCTCCCACATCATGCGCCAGGCCCTGGGGAAAAATTTCTCTCTCAACCAGCTGAAGCGCGCAATCCAGGTGTTTGATGCGGCCCCAAGACAGATCACATTCACCTGGGCCGGTCACACCTCAGGAAAAGAGCGTGTCACTGTTGGCCACGTCCGTGAGGTACTGCTCGCCGAGGCCCATGAAAAGGCTATGGCCACCGGCGAGCCGGTGGTAAATAGCCCCCAATGGATCGATCTCCGCAGCATCGCGAACATGGCTGAAACCGATGTGTTGGATGTGCCAAAGCCTATCGCTCCGCATCCACGGGCCATGCTGTGGTTTTCCGAACGCAGCCGTTACGACGCAATGCTCCATGCCAACCTCCCATTCTTCGTACTTGACGGGCAACCTGCTGCAAGAATCGTTGGCCTCAAGGACTTCGATAGAGACGCACGATCAGCAAAACGGCCTGACGTAAAGCAGCGGTTACCGGCACTCCCTGGGGGGCGCTTTTTCGTAGCCTCATCCAGTGCGGAATCAGTTGCCCACGAGCCCAGCGCGCCGGATGGGCTTGAGGTGCTATCGACGTACCGAGAGTCGGTCAAAGACGCCGCAGGCCGGAAATAGATTTTCCTTATTTATCAATCAGTTATTCGCATAATAGGGATTATGTTAAATCGCGGCCATTTGATGCTGCGCAAAATGACAGGTTTTTTCTGCCTTTCATTTAATCTGCCTAGGTCATCAGTGGTGCTAAACCGCTCAGGTAGGCGTGTTTGGTAACTGGCATGGAATCAAACGGCAGCAGATTGGCAGGTACGGCTTGACGGAAACGGTTTGGATCACACAGGCTGCTCTAACCATCGAAGGAGTAATCATCATGGATGACTCGCAGGATACTTCCGCTGACACCCTCAACCAGCTCACGTCCATGACACCAAATTTCGGTATCAGCGCGAGAGGTTTTAGTGACGTCGATTCAGCAACTCGTCTTGCTACGATCACCGGTGAAGTTGTTCGTGTTTTAGGCAACAAATTCGATCTAAGCGGCCTAGATGGCGTCACGATTGCTGTGGACTACAACCAGGCACTGCTTGAACTGGATCGCGGTTACGAAACGACCTTCAAATTGACCGCTACGAACTCGCATGTTGCCGGAGTCGCCATGACACCTGCCGTCTTGCGAGGCGACGTTCTGAAATCGCATATCGTCGTAAATGCAGGACACATTTGGCCTCTTCTTGAATTGGACGATGCCGAGGGTCGAGCTCACGCAATCCATGTTTTAGCTCATGAGTGTGGTCATGTTGAAGTGACGAATGCATTCGATCGATGCTTTCCAAATGTACTGCTACGGCCTAAATATGGGCCGATTCTAGAGCAGCTTCAGTGGAAAGTGATTTTATCAGTTTGGGATGAGTATGCAGTTACGATGATTTCTGCGCCATTCGGTGAAAGCCAAACTGAATCCTACGAAAACAGTTTTCTAAACGACTTGGCTCTAGTCGATGAGCAATCTAATAAGCTGATTTTGGAATTCAGAAGGCATCAGTCGGTTGAGCAGGTTTTAGGAGAAATATACGGTTGTTACGGCACATTGTTAAAGTTCGCGGCCTATCACCTCGGCAATCTTCAAGGCCTGGGGATACCGTGGCATAATTCGGAAAAAACAGCGTTAGCCCTGCATGGCCATTGGTTTTTGCCGTATTTCGAAAGGCTCGGTGATGCTTGCCAGGAAATCGCTAAAGACTTTGGAAAATGGACTGATACAGCGAGATTTTTTTTAATAGCAGGAATTATTGATGATTTGGTTTGCAGGGCTGGATTATTCATAAAAACACAAGGTGATCGATTATTGGTAGATATTCCATACACCGCAGAGACTGATCCCCTCTTCCTAAAGTAGCTAAAGAAGATAACTCAACTAAAGCTCTTTGGTTGAGTTAATACAGGCTGCTAACACGTTTACTCAGATTGAAGAATGCTTAGAAGGATGGAAAGGTGGATTCTCCTGGCATCCTCATCCAGTATCTCCGACGCATTCCAGACGGCCTCAAATTTTGGCCTGATTTCCGTAGTAAGCCTCTTGCAATCACCGGTGGTAAGCCGGCGGCCGAGCAGCGTGACCGCAGGCTTTGCTAGATCCACCCAGCCATCGCTTCCATCCTCTTCGTAGATGAATTTGAGTTTCGTATCTGTCATGCGGCACGCGCCGTCGACCCTTAGACGCTTTCGATCGTCCCAAAAAACGCACAGATATTCATTCTTGTCTGTGGTGTCAAGCAAGTCTGGCCATGTCTCAAATGCCCATCGTTCGGTCCCCTCCCCACCTCCAGCACCGTCACCATGTTCCAGGGTTTCCTGTTTGTCGTGTTGCTCCTTGCGAGCGTCCGCCTCGGGGCCTGGCCTCGACGTATAGAGCAACGCAAAAGCATCCCTTCCCTCGAGGTCAGAGATCGAATAATTTTCAAAAGAGAATGGCCCCTTTTTTCCGTAATCCGGGCGACCGTTACGATTTCTCTTGTATGCCTCTGCTGCGTCTATCAGGTCCTGGTTGGTTATTTCTCGTGTGTCTCTCGACGACCAAAGCTGTTCAAACCATTTCTGTGCTGAACCAACCTCCGATTTTTCGGTGGTGTGGATTGCTGCTTCCAACCAATGGGCGAGTTCTGATCCTTCAAAACCTAAGCCGTTTGCTGATAGATTCGCTGATCCGATGATAGCCTGGGATGGCCCGACGATTACTTTTGCGTGAAGGCGATCGCACTGAAGGATTTGAACATGTTTTAATTTTTTTGCGCGAGCGACCAACTTTTTGATAACCGCGGGGTTTGTCCCGCCACTTCTGAGATTGCAAACAATACGGAGTGGTTTGTTCCGCTTGGGATGAATTAACTCTTCGGCACCCCTCCCCCAAAATGCCACGGCGACGTCCAACCGGTCCTCGCTAGCAACCATAGAGCGAATAAAATCCTGATACTGGTCGGGCCCAATAAACATTGAGAATCCTTATTGATTGGTATAATGCATATCTGGCAGTGATAACAATAGTTGATGCGCCCGTTGCCTACTCGTCGCGATCCGCATTACGTATGCGCCACTGTGCTTGTCGAGCGGCAACTCGTTCTTTTGGTTCTTTGAGCTTACCTGCCCCTCGCGCTTCTCTGGCCCACTGGGCCTTCGCTTCCCGACGTGCAATTGCTTTCGCTTCGTCGCTTTCCCAGGTCTTTGGGGGGCGGCCACGCTTTTTGGTTGCCGTGAGGATCGGCAAAATATTGTCCACGTTACGCGCGTGCTGCTTTGTGTGAGACTTAATACATTCATTAATTTCTGGAGGAAGGCTTTTCAGCTTGTCTAGCTTCGCGATGACCTCCTTAAGGTATTCCTCCTCCCAGTAGCCATCCTCGATTCCTTGTCTAATTTTATTCAGTTCACGATCTACAGCCATTTGACCAAGGCGCTCTAGAACTGGTGCCCCCACCGGGCATACCAAGCCATCAACCTGTGTCGACTTGCCTCCTGCAGTGAGGGCTCTCCATGCCCTGCTAGCATCGGCCAGCTGGTTGTATCCAGGGTCATCATGGAACACGTTATCCTGAAGATATTTGATGGCTTCGCTGTATCGACTTGGGGTGATGGCATCCCGCAGAAAAGTAAGGAAATCGCTAGGTGCCTTTCCATTAAATGCAGATGAATCTTTGCCTGATGGGAGGGTCGTGAGACTGTAGATTTTTTTGGTGCCATCTTTGGGATTTTTAGGTTGTAGCACCTTGATTCGATAGATCGGCCGCGGACAATTAGCCGGCAAGCTCATCGGAGTTGATGGTAGGACTGAGTAGAAGGCTGCAGCACCTCCGCTCTCTAATTCAGCAATTTCGCAGATGGTGATTAGAGCCCTAGAGCTGTGTTCGGTCAGCAACCGTTGGAAATCGCGATCAACCGTTTTTTGGAGCTCAATTCTGGCTTCTGCCTCGGTCTTTTCTGATGATGCTAGGCCAAGCAAACGTCGCGCTGTTTCGATAGGAGTGGTGAATACAACCTCCTTGTAGTGCCCGTTCCCTCCTGTGATCTTGGCCATCTTTTCCTTGCCAAAAACATTTTGCGAGACGAGTAGAACGAACCAGAATTCGTCGTTTTTCATCAAGAATGCTTGCGCTAGTCGCCCATCGTACGAATGGACGACCTCCAATCGGGCTTCAAGATCACCGCCCTTTTGTCGAACTGAATTTGGTCGTTGCAGGTCGAGATACGTAAATCCGTCACCGAGTTCTTTGCGCCGGCGGTCGAACACAATTTGCGCGTCTCTGGCGTTTTCAATTCCGCTTTCGAGATCAACCAAGAGCATTGAAAGGATGCGTTGATTATCATTCAGCAGAGCATTGGAAATCCCTTCGATAATTTTCTTGTCATATTCAGGTTCTGGTGAGTAACCGCGGGGATCTAGACTACGAAGGCCGATCTGTCCAAACCGGGCCGCCTCTAGAACAAATTGCGTGGTCGCAAAGCTGTAACTGTCACTCCTGGTGCAGGATAGTCGAGCTAGGAATCTGCCACCGTCATGGCCTTTTTCTTTGGGCCAAATTAGCTCGTGGATGCGCCATGCCCTTTTAAGGTTGACGATATGTTGTCGCGTATATTCATCGTCGCCTTTCAGAAGAAGAAAGTCAGCGAAGGCGTCTGAGTATTCTGCTTTAAAGGCATATTTGGCGGTTGTCATCGCTGTTCTGGTCGTTGATAGAAAGGTTCTTTTCCTCTCAATGCTTTCGACTGGTACAGGTGCAGGTTTGGTATTGAGGCACGTCCCCCTCCTCCCCTGATCTCGCTTGATGTGCTGATGGACTACGCATGCGGAATCGCTTGTCGATCGGTAAGCCATCCACTTGATCTGAGAATCCATCAAGGTGCACTTGACTAGCATGTCTGTACCGCCGTCTATGCGAACGTGCTCAGCGCTGATTTCGGCCTCCACTACCTTCGACTTGGCCATACTGGTCTTCCTGCATAACGTAGACATTAAATGTTGAGTTTATCTCAAGAGGCTGTGCAGCGCCTGGTACATGTCTCAGAAATTAATCTCGTTAGAAAACGCGCTGCTCGACATAACGTAGACGATAAATGCTTGATGTCGATTTTTTATCTAAATCCTAAGGTTGATAGGGCCAGGTCTGACATTTCATCGGCTCGGGCTGCGTAACGTAGACAATTAAGACATGACGAGTTCCGTACCCCGGCAGGGTGCCAATTGGCCTCCGTCAGAGGCGCTCGGTCAATAGCATTAAGGCATCAGATCAACAATGCGGTGCTGCGATGCTTCAACTCACGTCTGACCATGGACAGCAGTCCTCAGCTGCGGTTGTGGCCATAAACTACGAAAAACTTCTTGAAGAAACCCTTAAGCGCTTATCTGCCCTGTACGGCGATTACATGACGAGCGAACAGGTCTCTCGCGAGCTTAATTATTCCGAAAATTACTTCAGGAAAAAAATCGGTAATGCTCAATATCAACACCTGGCGTGGGTGAAGGTGATCAACCCAGCACGGAAAAAAAAGGGCAGATTCTGGGTATATGGAACTGCTGCAGTCGCCACTTATCTTGGGCAAGGAAGTTGAATATGCGGGTTTCATTAGCATTAGCTTCGGCTCTGTTAATTTCGCTAGCTCATTCAGTTAAAGCGGATACTCAGGAAGAACCTTCTCTGCCATCTGCAGGAAGTGGAAATTTCTATAAGGGGAAGGCAGAAGGCTGGTTTTGGTACAAAGATCCTCCTGAGGAGATTCCTGAGGAGCCTTTAAAGCCTCCCTCCCCTCCTCCTCCTGCCCCAGCTCCTGAGAAAGAACCGGAAAAACAAGAACCTCCTGCGCCAAAAGGTCCGGAGGTTTTCAGCGTGGCGTGGATTAAGAAAAACCTCCCTGTCTATCGTGATCGAGCAATTGATAACCCGACCGACTCTAACGTTCAGGCCTATTATTACTTGCAGCGCGTCATGATGGACAAAGCCTCACAGTTCTCTGAAGCATCGTCGAGAGTAATCATGAAGGATCCATTCCTGGATGAGGATAGTCGTCGTCCAGTTGCAACTTACGCAGCTAATGCTCTAAATCGGGAAGTTACATCAAATAAAGACAAGGTTCTTCGAAGTCTTGGAAACAAGGTTGGGCTATTTTTCTTTTTTAAATCGAACTGCATTCTCTGCGCTGAACAAGCCAGTGTCTTGCAATCACTGACAACATCCACTGGAATAAATATTATCCCAGTCTCTGTCGATGGTAAGCCTTTAGATAACAACGCTTTTCCTGATTATCGTATTGACGATGGTCAGTCTAAAAAACTCGAAGTGTTTCAAACTCCGGCTTTAGCGCTTGCTATTCCTCCAAACAAGACTGAAATAGTCGGCTATGGCGCAATTACGCTTGACGTATTGTTTAATCGAATTTTAATTGCTGCGCGTGATACAGGTCTTATTGATAAGAAGACGTTTGACAGTACACAACCATTCTTCGATAACGGACTGTTATCCCTAGATGATAACGACGGCATTGACGAAGATCTTCTGAGCAATCCTGAGAAATTCGTTGAAGCAATGAAAAAGAAATTGGCACGCAAGGCTATTGATGGGGAGCCTCACAATGAGACTGAAGAGTAATACCTTAATCCTTGCTGCGCTATTGGGTTTAGCGCCGCTTGGTGCGCATGCGGATATACAGTCTCAACTCGACTCAATGTTTGATTCGATGTCGAACGTTACCGACGCCGGTGCTTATGAGACAGCTACACGAGGCGTCATCACCGGGGGCTCCTTACGAGTTCGCAATAAGATCTCAACCACACCCATTGTCTCCTTCAGACCACCGTCATTTCAGGCTGGGTGTGGCGGGATCGATATGTTTGCGGGGTCTTTCTCGTTTATCAACGCACAACAATTCGTTCAATCGCTCCGATCTGTTGCGTCTAACGCCGTTGGCGTTGCATCTGGCTACGCATTCAAGCTTGCACTGAATGCTATGGGCCCTACAGTTCATAACGTTATTCAGAATCTCCAAGAGGTTATGCAGGACATCAACAGTTTGATGTCTAACTCCTGCCAACTCGCGCAAGGCTTGGTGACTGACGCATTCAGTTCGTTCACTTCTAAGGAAACAATGCGCGCAGCCAACATCAACGTCACTTCGGGTGTGGGCGATGCGTTTGCTTCTCTTATGCCTGGGAGCCTGACTTCGAAATCTCCTAAAGAACAGCAAAATGATGCTGGGCATTTTAAGTCCTGCGAAGATATCGGCAACGTTCTCTGGTGCTCCATGGAGCAGTATGGCGCAAGAAGTTTCTTCACATACGGTTCAAGGCAGACTGATGAAATGATCATGTCTTTTACGGGCACCGTAATTATCAAGTCTCTGACTGATTCCGAAGACGGTAAGGGAAAAGTCCCTGAGACTCAGTATTTCGGTCCGACGGGTATTACACTCCAAGATATTGTAGAGGGGAAAAAAGAAGAACAAGTCTCGATCTACGACTGTTCTGCAGATGAAGCTGCATGCATGGAGATCAAGAGCCAGCAAATTGCATTCGATGGTCTTGCCGAAAAGATCGTTAAGTCATTCAATGGCAATTCGAACTCTCCAGGTATCGTTTATAAGTGGGCAACCAATGTTGGTTCTTTCAATGCAGATGAAGTAGCTGTTATTAGCGCACTGCAGAAAGCTGGTTTCTCCGCGATGATTCAACGCATTGCTCAGCGAAGTGAGTCGATGGCTAAGGGATTTGTCGCCGCACACGCCAAAATGCTTGCTTTGGAAGGGGCTTATTCGCTCACATCGTCCTACATTAATACCGCTGAATCTGTGCTTCAACGGGGGAAAATGGTTGATCAATTAGGCGAGAAGAGTCGAGATTTTATTGTCGACGCACGTGATCGTTTAACCTCGGAACATCTGGCACTTCAAGCTAAATACGGTAACGATAATGACATGTATAAGGACTGGACTGTCCGCATGGAAGTTATACCGCCTCCGAACTTTATTGCGACTATGGGAAATCGCTCTGTGAGGGCTCAGTAATGGAGTTCACTATCTATTCGGTAGGTTCAGCCTCCTACCTTGAAGAGGTGTTAAATGCCGTGGCCATGATCTGCGGCACCGGTGATGTTGAGTCTTTGGCCAAAATTGGTTTTTTGATTGGCGCGCTTTTTCTTGGTTTCCAGGCTGTTTATAAAAATCAGGCGATTCCATTCCACCAGGTTGGTGTTTGCTTAATCCTCTATCTGGCAATGTATGGTCCTTCCGGACGCGCAATCATCGAAGACGTCTATGACGGCACCGTCACGGTCGTAGACAATGTTCCGTTGGGGCCGCTGATGGTTGGCTCGACCATTTCCAACGTCGGCTACAACATCACTCACCTGATGGAGCAGGCGTTCTCTACACCTTCGATGACAAATTATGGTTTTGCTGACCCTATCGAGACACTTATGAGAGTTCGGTCGGTGACGGGCAATTTGATGTCGATACCTGCTTTTACAAACGGTGGTACCGTCAATCAGGACCTACTTTCATCCTGGTCCAATTACTTTCGCGAATGCACCCTCGCCGGCATGGGGGACGACATGACGGTTTATGCGAATGTCGCTCGTAGCAACGATCCAATGCAATCAGCGAAATTCTCCAGCAACGTCTATTACACACAAATTTTTGATGGCACCGCCGGCGGCCGGACGTTGAGCTGTTCAGATGCTCATAGCGCTTTGGTCTCTGCTACCAATTCGTCAGCTGACAACGTGATGGAGGAAGTGGCTACGGCCGGTTTCCAGCGTCCAGGCAAGGTTGTGAGTGGTGATGACGTCACCACACGGATCGGTGATGCTCTTTATGCTTTAAACCTTTCCTCGATGGATGCCCGCGCGTTCACGATGGCTTCTATCCTTTACCCGATTTTCACTCAAGCACCTGGTCAAAAGGCGGTTGAGGATCTTCAGGGTAGTTATGCGGTGATGATGAGTCAGGCCCAAGCTCAGCAAAACACTCAGTGGGCAGCAGAAGGTACGATGTTCACGAAGTACGTTCGGCCCTTTATGACGTTCTTTGAAGGTTTGATCTATGCGATCACCCCCCTAATGGCGTTCTTAATTGCTATGGGAGGTTTTGGCATTAGCCTAATCGGTAAGTACATGATGCTGCTCGCATGGATGGTGCTGTGGATGCCGGCGCTGTCCATCGTGAATTTATATACGGTTTCCTCCACCGCGTCGGTGATGCAGGGATTGTTGAATACCTCGTCATTTGACGTGGGCGGTGCGGCTGTATCTTTTGAGATGCTGAAGCAAATGCAGCCAGCCCTTGAGCAAGCTGTTGGCGTTGCAGGCCTGATGGCGTCGTCAGTGCCAGCAATCTGCTTGTTTCTTGTTTCGGGAACCGCCATCGCTGCATCTGGTATCGCCGGGCGTATGAACGGTTCCGATCAGATCAACGAAAAAATAGCTTCTCCAGACGTCATCACGCCTGCAGCAGGGCTTCAGACGACGCCTTTCGCTACCAGTGATTACGACAAAGGTCTGCGTATTAATGGTTCAGAAAATCAACGCGGCGATATTTCGGTAGGCTCAATGATGAGCGAGGGGCTCTCCAGCACGCGCACTCGTGCCGAAGCTTCCGCTGAAAGTTTCTCGAAACAACTTACCAGCGCCTACGGCCGTCAACTTGACAGTTCAAACAGCATTGGTGACCAGGCAGCAGTTGGCCGTGGTTTGCAGAGCTCCTTTGGAATGAATAGCGATGCTGGCTTTCAAGCCGGTATCGACCAGTTACGGCAGCAAGGGTACTCCTCGACTCAAATTGAGGCCGGCATTGCCAGTGTCGCTTTGCGTGGCGGTGCCTCTGGTACCGCGGGGCTAAGTGCTAAGGCCGAAGCACCAGGCGGAACTGGAGGGAGTGCTGGGGTGGGTGTTAGCGGTGGTGTGGATGCATCCAATACCAGTCAGTCGTCCAGATCTGACAACATGAACAGCTCAGAGAACGTTAATAATGCGGTAAAAGCCGTTCTTGGCGAGAGAATTGCCAACTCTTTGAATCGTACACAGGGTTATAACCTCGCTCAAAATTTTGACCATTCAGAGAGAGCTGGTGTCTCCAAATCAGATCAGGAGAGTCTTTCTAAATCAGCTCAGCAAACGCTATCCGATCAGAAGGCGTTCCAACAAGCTGAATCCTTTGTGCGGTCCGCCGGCTACAGTGAGAATTTTAAATTGGATTCCTGGGCAGGTAAGGTTGTTGGTGAGGGTCGCGATGGTGCTGTCGTTTCCGATGCGATGAACAAGTACGGTGAAGAGTTCCAGGAGCATCAGCGCCAATTGAGCAACACAATGCTTGATCCTCGTCGAGCTGACGCTGCTGCTGCTCTAATGACACTTGCTAAGCATGGTGATTTTTCGTCGCTTGACGGTCCAGCTGTTGATTACGATCGCTATGCAAATCTTCGAGCACCTGCCACCGGTAACCTCGAGGGAGAAACGCAGCGTGCTGGCCATTCTGTTGATACGTCCAGCTTCAATTCTTCATTCGCTGGAAGGAAAGATGCTGCGATCCATAATTCCAATCCTGGTGGTGAGTACCAGCGCATGCAGCCGGTGGTGGAAAACGACGCGCAGGTGTACGGCCAATCAGCTATGAAACCTGCAGCTGATCAAGCCGAGAGTCGTATTCGTGGCCTGGCCAAGGACGTGCATGACTTTGGGGAGTCCTCCGGCGGGGGGATTGCTGGTATCACCAACAACATTGGTAGCACACTTGGGATGCGAGGTAACAGGGAGGAATACCTTGAGGAAGGCCGCCACCTGGGGTTGAATGACGCGCAAGCTGAAGTCTTTGCGACTGCGCGTGTTGGTGGTTTCGGTGACAACTCCAAAGATCACTGGGACGCTTATGCGGATTCGGTTGGAATGGACCATGACTTGCGTGACGGCATGTACCAGCAACTGATTCAAGCTGGCTTGCACGATAACGGGTCAGGAGCACAGCTCGCGGATATTCGTACGTTAAACGATCGTGATTCGGTTACAGATCGCATGAGTTTGAGTATCCCGCGCTCGGGTCAGTAAAAGGGGCGAATAGAGAAAACGGAAAAAATCGTACGCTAAGGTTTTCCGGGCAACCGTAGCGGCCTGAACTTCCCGTCTTCAAGCCGGCGGCTCTGCCGCCAGACGTAATCGCCGGTTAGGTTGATGTGTTCCCAACCCAGCGGCGACAGGTATTGCAGCAGCTCGCCGTCCACCGGCTTACCAGCCTCGACCAGCCCCTGGGTGGCGCGTTCCAGATACACTGTGTTCCACAGCACGATAGCCGCCGTCACCAGGTTGAGGCCGCTGGCCCGGTAGCGCTGCTGCTCGAAGCTCCGATCCCTGATTTCGCCGAGGCGGTTGAAGAACACCGCCCTGGCCAGGGAGTTGCGCGCTTCACCCTTGTTCAGGCCGGCATGCACGCGACGGCGCAGCTCGACGCTTTGCAGCCAGTCGAGGATGAACAGCGTGCGCTCGATCCGGCCCAGCTCGCGCAGGGCCACGGCCAGTCCGTTCTGGCGCGGGTAGCTGCCGAGCTTGCGCAGCATCAGCGAGGCGGTGACGGTGCCCTGCTTGATCGAGCTGGCCAGGCGCAGGATGTCGTCCCAGTGGGCACGCACGTGCTTGATGTTCAGGGTGCCGCCGATCAGCGGGCGCAACGTCGGGTAGGCTTGCACGCCCTGCGGCACGTACAGCTTGGTTTCGCCGAGGTCGCGGATGCGCGGCGCGAAGCGGAAGCCTAGCTGTAACGGCCTGCATTTGAAAACTCCCCGACCTGCAATCAAGGCGTTTTCCGACCAGGATTAACTGCGACTGTCCGGTCCTGCAAACCAGCGTTAGCTGCGAATGAACCTGCATTGATCCGCACCGACCTGCATTCCATCGTCGCCAACCAGCATTAACTGCAAATGACGGGGCTCAGATCGGTAAGCCCGCTGCCAGCATCTTGTCGCGTAATTCGACGGCCCGAGTCGGGTCGAGCGTGTTGCTGAACAACGCCTTGATCTCCGTGGGCCTGGCATCGAACTGTTCCACCAGGTCCTTGATGCGGTAACCGTGACGCGTGAGGGTCGGCTCCAGGTCATCCAGTTGGCGCGACAGCACCGAGAGCACGAGATCTGCCGACACGGGTTTCTCGCCGGTCAGGTAGCCCGCTTCCAAGGCTAAACTGAGATGCAGTTGGATTTGCAGTGGCGTGCGCAGCTTAGTGGCGAGCAGGTCAATGGCGTCTTCGGTCAGGATCGACTCGGGTTCGACCTTTCCCTCGGTGCAGGTTTCCAGCAGCCAATGAATGTATTCCCTCTGACTGCCGGTGATGCCGTCGAGCGAGAAGATGTCGGTGCGGTAGCCGATTTCCTCCATCGTTGGTCGGCGCAGGTCGTTACGTAGCTTAGGGTGCCCGGCCAACACAATCGACAGCCGCCCGTTGCCATCCTCGACCAGCTCCATCAAGCGTTTCAAGCCGGTCAGGGTATGACCGTTGAGGTCATGGGCCTCATCGACGAACAGAGCGACTGGACGCTTGTTCTTCCTTACCAACTCGCGCAGGTCACGCTCACGCTTTTCGCCTAGGGTGGGAATGCGTACCTGCTTCTCGGTGGAGAGGTCATAGAACAGCGCTGCGATGAAAGTAGCCAGCTTGATGCTGTGCTTTTCAATGGCGAGAGACTTGGAGACAGTGATCTTCTTTTCCTCTTCCATCGCTTGTTGCAGTCTGCGCAGCATCACGGTCTTGCCGCTGCCGATGACGCCGCACAGTGCAATCAACCGTCCTTCGAAGATCGCCCCCTTGATATCCTTGATCAACTGCTGATGGTGGGCGGTTTCAAAGTAGCCGGCCTGGTTCAGTGGCAACGACAGTCCGTAGTGCTGCATCACTTCAGCCCGCATGTTCTTCTCCTGCTTTCTTGTGGCGGAAGTAGCCCCGCACGCGCTCCAACACAATACGGCGTGTCAGGGTTTCGCTCAGCACCTGGTGGATGAAGGCTTGATCGTCGGGTGAAAGCTTAGCCAACGGCTGCGCCAAATCATCGGCAATGGCGAGCTTGGCGGCGATGGTGCTGGGAAACCGATATTCGTGCGCCTCGGCATTGAAGGGTTGGCGCAGCAGTGCCATAGGCGTGGCGGGAGGTGTCAGGCGTACATCGTTACCGGCCAATGCGGCGATGGGCAGGCCAAGCTGGTCGGCCAGCGAGCGGATGCGATCAGAACGCTCGTCCGCCTTACCGCGTTTGAAAGCGCGGTAACGATGCAATGGAATTGGTCCGGAGACAGGGTAGTAAGGTCCGAAGCGCTCCCCCTCGAACTCGGCATAGAGTTCATCATCGAACAAGCCCCAGAGCAACATTACAGTTTCGCCCGCCATGTCGGGCTCCACCTCGTAGGCTGTGCCCTCGATGGTGACGCGCGCATCGACGCCGACCTTGCGCCGTTCTGGCTCACGGGCGAAGCGGCAAAATTGCTCCCAGGTGCACATCTCACGCAGACCTTCGGTCGACAAGTTAGCCAGCCAGTCCTCGATCCGCGAATGCGGTTCGGATCGGTGATCCTGGGTGTTGTAGGTGCGCACCAAATAGCGCAGCAACCACTCATTGGCCTGAGCTTCGGTTTCCGGTTTATGGAAGTGATACAGCGTCTCGTGGGCTTCCTTCACGGTGCGGAAGGGCCGCTCCACCTTGCCTTTCGAGCGAGCCGTGGTACGGGTGCCATCCTTGCCGGCCGGGATGTGTGTCTGCCATTCGATACCCAGTGCCTGCATGACGTTCTGGAAGACGCGGCGCTTGGCCACCGGGCCGTTGTCCAGGTAGAGCATCTTGGGGCGGCCCTGAAACGGAAAGGTCGGGTCCGCCTTCGGTGACATGGCTTTGAACAGGAAGCGCAGCGCCGACTCGGCGTCTTCGCCATACACGCAATGGTATTCCTGATAGGCCACACCACTGCGGTCGTCCACCACGCTGAACAGCATCAGCGTTGGCTCACCCCTGGCCGGGTCGATCCAGTCCGGTTTGTCGAGGTGTTTGAGGTCGGAGGGCGACAGGTCGAACTGCCAGCAGTCGTTGCTATGCTCCGCCTGAAAGCGCGTGGCTGGCGGTTGCCGCAACAACCGTGACTGATCCAGATGCCAGCGGCTGAGGTATTCGTTCACCGTGCTGCGGGTCAGTACCCCTTGGGGGGGCTTGACCAAGCCTTGCTCGGTCTCCACCCCGTATTCCTCCAACAGCTCGATGGCGCGGCGGGTGGACAGGTGCCGCCCTTGCTTGTTGGTGGTGCGCAGTTTCAGCGCGGCGATCAGCTCGCAGTAGCGTTCCAGCTCGGCCTGCTGCAATACGCGCGGCTTGCCGTGGTCGGCGCGATGGGCCGCGTGGGGTTTATGGATAAAGTTCAACGCCCGATAAACGGTGCTTGGGGACACGCCGTACAACTCGGCTATCGCAGCCACCTGGGTAGTTCGTTCCGGGCTTTTCTTCGGCAGGCGGTCGAGCCGCTGCCGCAATTGAATCAGCGAATCGGTCGGAATGATTTTACGCCGCCCGCTGGGCATCACGCTCGGCCTCGGTCAGGTAGTTGTAGAGCGTCGAGCGGCCGATGCCCATCATCCGGCAGATTTCCGCCACCGTGTGTTGCCGCTCGTGATAGAGGCGTAGGGCCATCTCCTGTTTGGCCGGATCAAGCCGCTTCTTACGGCCGCCCTTGCGGCCGCGAGCCCGCGCGGCGGACAAACCGGCTTGGGTACGTTCGCGGATCAGGTTGCGCTCGAATTCGGCCAAGGCACCGAATAGGTGAAACACCAGGTGGCCACCAATCGAGGCGGTGTCGATATTCTCCTGCAAACTGCGTAAGCCGACGCCGGCGGCGTCCAGTTGCTCGACCAGCCGGATCAAATCCTTCAGCGAGCGTCCGAGGCGATCCAGGCGCCAAATCACCACGTTGTCGCCACGGCGAAGCGTGGCCAGCAAGGCAGTCAGCCCGACCCGCTCGGCCTTGGCGCCGCTGGCGGTATCCTCGAACAGGCGCTCGCAACCGACTTTCGCCAGCGCATCGCGTTGCAGATCGAGGAGTTGGTCGTCGGTTGAGACACGGGCGTATCCAATCAACATGGTGTTGTCCAACTATTCAGCGATAACTCAGTGTAGTCGGATGCTGAAAGATGGAGACTGTAGTTGGATACGCTGCAAAACCTCCATCGCTTCAATTCTGTCGCTTTCAAAAGGCAACAGCACTGAGGATCAGAAGCGGACTGCACAGCAGGTGCACCTATCCCGTAACTGGCGGCCCTTGAAAAGCAAGTTTGCCCAATCGCCGCAGGTTCTGTACCGCTGCCGCCAGAGTGAACTCATCGCTTGCGCCACTCATGCCACGTAGTCGCAAGCGATCCAATTTCAAGATGCGTTTGAGGTGGGCAAACAACATTTCACTTTTCTTACATTCGTGGCGAGAGCGCGCGTACTCCGGCGTCGCTGCTGCGATGCGCCGAGCCACATCACGAGCGGCTTCATGGACGCTGCGGGCAATCTTGGGGCTAATAGAGAAAACGGAAATTTTCGTACGCTAAGCGCTTTGTCTGTCAGGCTGGCCCAAGATCGCAGCGCGTCCTCATGGATACCTTCACGCATCGTTAGGCAAACTCTGGATTTTTTCAGCGGCCACGGCCATGGCCACACATGCCATTCGATCACGCTGAATTTCAGTGATGACTCCCGCATCGCGTAAGCCCAAGGCATACCCCTCAGCACGACCGGCCACTTCCATCACCTGGTGCAGGGATCTGCCTTCGATAATCTTGAGCAGCAGGTTCCCCCACTGTGCCGTCTGCCCGCTGCTTAGCCCCAAAACAGCCTCATACGCGGCGGGAGAATTCAACACATTACGGTCAGTTGGATCGCTTGACATGGATCAGATCCTTATAGAGTAAGGGGTGGCCTGTACGTCATACCACTCACCCTGTGAAGGCTAGGCCAGCCCCCCCATGTCTGGCGTACAGCAGGTGAAAAAAAAACCCACTGAGTGGGTTTTTTTGTGGGGGCGACTGAACGAAAACGTCATTATGCGTAAGTGCTCAATCTGCCAGGTTGCCGCCAGTCATTTCCAAAAGACGACTGCACATCTGGACATGGCTTCCAGCAAATCAAGCGCCATGCTCACTGACCACGCTCATGGGCAAGCATGCTCACCGCCTGCACCGCATCGTTTGCTCCATCGCGAATCTGCTGGATCACCGCACCGGCCTGATTCGCCAAGTCGACACCTTTGGTCGCCCGTTCACGGGTGACGTCCATGCTCTTGATTGCTAGCTGAGTTTCGCTCTGGATCATGTTAACCATCCCGGAAATTTCCATCGTCGAGCCGCTGGTACGTGAGGCCAATTGCCGAACTTCATCGGCCACCACCGCAAATCCACGACCCTGCTCACCCGCTCGGGCGGCTTCGATGGCCGCGTTCAAAGCCAGCAGGTTGGTCTGATCGGCAATCCCGTGAATGGTCTTGACGATGGCGGTAATCTGCTCAGAGCGCTCTCCGAGCTTGGCGATGATGACTGACGAATCCTCGATATTAGCGGCGATTTCCCGCATTTCGCTCGCTGCTTGCTGGATAACCCCCGTGCCATGTTCGGCAGCTTGGCGTGTCTCGACTGAGATGTGATACGCCTGACTAGCGCTCAGAGTGTCCTGCTTATGCTTCTCAACCATCGCGGTGACGTCCGAGGCAAATTTCACCACTTTGCTTAACTGCCCGCTGGCGTCATACACCGGGTTATAGCTGGCCTCCAGCCACAGGGTTTGCCCGCGTTTGTCGACTCGTTCAAATTGTCCGTTGAAAAACTCGCCTTGATTCAGTCGCCGCCAGAAGTCCTGGTATTCGCTACTGTTCGCCAGTGCAGGCTTGCAGAACAGTCGATGGTGCTTGCCCTTGAGTTCGGCCAAGCTGTAGCCGACCAGACTCAAGAAGTTCTGGTTGGCATCAACAATACTGCCGTCCAGGTTGAACTCGATAATACCCATGGCCCGGTCGAGGGCTTGCAACTTGCCTTTGGTTTGGCTCTCGTGTTGTACCTTCAACGTGACGTCAAACGCATATTTAATCACCTTCACCACGTTGCCCTGCTCGTCCTTGACCGGGTTGTAGCTGGCCTCCAGCCAAATTGGCTGGCCATTAGCACCCACTCTTTCAAAGGTTCCTGATTCGAACTGGCCGCTTTTGAGGTGCTGCCAGAAGGCTTGGTACTCGCCGCTACGCGCGTAGTCTGGCAGGCAGAACTGCCGGTGCGGCTGGCCAAGCACTTGCTCTGAGCGATACCCCATGGTCTTAAGAAAATTCTCATTCGCCGCTAGGACGATGCCATTCAGGTCGAATTCGATGACCGCCATTGAGCGGTTGATGGCTTCGAGCTGACTGGCTTGCAGGGCGATGGTCTGTTGCTGCGCATTAATGGTTTTTTTAGAGGCGTTGAACAACATGATGTCGGTAGCCTTGAAGAGGAGGGATCGTGGTGGGCTGTCCTATTCTGTTCGATTGCTAGCCACAGCCATTGGCCGTTGATTGCGCAATGCCACTATCCATGAGCGACGATCCCAGACTGCTAGATCCGGTACGTAAATTCAACGGGTGAACTGTAGGGTTAATATCCAGCGCCGTAGCACCGCAAACGCTGGATTAGCAAGGGCTTAAGCGTTCGCGGCGCTGGCAAATGATTGATGTAGACTTGCGAGATAGGGCCAGCGCCGTGGGGCAGAAACCTGTGAAAGTCATCTGCCGTGTGTGCACGGCACTAAATTACCGCGAGGAGTTGATCTGTAGTTTTTTGTGTCTTTTCGTGTCCGCGAAAATCACGAAGACGAACTAACAAGCCCAAGTAGTTGTGGACTTGGCCGGTCATGCGTCCCTCAATTGCCGCACGCGTACGATTTTTCCGAATTCTGCGGGCTTCCGTCATTGCCTCTGAGAGGCTAGCGGCGGGCCCTCAGCACTTGGTCAGCAGGTGCGGAGCATTCGCGGCACTGGCTGCTGACCGGAATCTATCTGCGCTGTACAGCCTGTGGCGCCGGACAGGCAGCCAGTGACGACAATCTGTTGCCGCTGACCGAAAACTGACCCAGTAAAGGCTGTTCTGCCGACTGAAAACTGACCCAGGTGTTCAACTGCTTCTGCTCACTTTCCGAGCAGGAGAACACAGGGTGATCAGCATGGAAATGTTGGGAAAAATCCGGCGGATGTACTTCCGCGCCAACACCTTCGATCCAACCCGCATCGAATTTGGCTTCGAGGTGACCGAGACGGCGGTGATGTGTGATCCAGAAGCCGCTGCCACGACGCTGCAGGCATTGCGCGATCTCGGTGCCCAGATTTCGATTGATGACTTTGGTACTGGTTACTCTTCTCTGGCTTATCTCAAGCGATTCCCGGTCGACACGCTTAAGGTTGATCGGTCATTTGTAATGAACATTGCGGACGACCACGTCGATCAGGCGATCGTCCGAGCGGTCACGGATATGGCGCATAGCATGCAGCTGACCGTGGTCGCCGAAGGGGTAGAAACAGCGGGTCAGGCGCAAATATTGCAGCAGTTGAACGTCGATTTGTTGCAGGGTTTCCTCTATGCCCGCCCACTGCCAGCGGAGCAACTTGGAACCTTGCTGAGTCAGCTCGCTGAACCGAAAAAGATGTACTTGCCCAACAAGGGCTAGAGGCTTTGGCCCTTTAACCAAGGCGATCGTAATGCTGCTTCTCAAGAAACCTCTACCGGCAAATACGGCAGGTAGAGTCGCAGCGGCTTTGCTCAGGCAGCTCTGAGTTGGTTGATATGCTGTAGACGAAAAAGATCAAGGAGCGGCACATCATTTATCAAAGCCGATGCCAGGTCAGATGGTGGTTCGGCTCTCGAATTTCCGCTGCTGGCCGTAGTGAGCCATTCGCCACCAAGCCAAGATCAGCCCCGTGAAAGCAACTTCAAGCCATCTGGACGCAACTCGCCCTTTGGCGAGACGTGCCGGTACAACGTCTGTCGAGTGACACCGAGTTCCTCACACAGATCGCCAACCACGGTTTCCGTCTGCCCCATCGCCGCCATGGCCAATCGCAGTTTCGCTGCGGTCATCTTGAACGGCCGCCCGCCGTTCCTGCCGCGTGCTCGTGCCGATGCCAATCCTGCCATCGTGCGCTCGGAAATCAACTCCCGCTCGAATTCGGCCAGCGCAGCAAAAATACCGAACACAAGCTTGCCTGCTGCAGTCGTCGTGTCGACCGCAGCACCGTGACCGGTCAGGACTTTCAATCCCACGCTACGCGCAGTCAGGTCATGCACGGTGTTGATCAGATGGCGTAGATCGCGGCCGAGCCGATCGAGCTTCCACACGAGCAGCGTGTCGCCTTCACGGAGCGCCTTCAGACAAGCAGCCAACCCCGGTCGATCATCACGTCGGCCTGAAGCCAGATCCTCGTAGAGATGTGAAGGACTCACCCCAGCTCCGATCAGTGCATCGCGCTGCAGATCGGTGGATTGGGATCCGTCCGCTTTCGACACCCGCATATAGCCGATCAACATCTCTTCACCTGTCACATATACGTTCGATTATGTGACAGTGTGAGCCAGAAAGTTCTCGCCGTCAAAAACTGTCACTTAACCCGTCATTTAGTCTAAGACCTGCAAACGGCCATTCAGGCTCGTAATGTGACAA
>NZ_JASCOM010000079.1:0-24095 GCF_029959925.1 Pseudomonas sp. PS02303 | reverse complement strand
AAGCTTGCTCGCGAAGGCGATGGAGCAGATGTCAATAATGTTGACGGACACGCCGCCTTCGCGAGCAAGCTTCGCTCCTACAGGTAAGTCGTTTCGACGTTAAAAGGTGGAAAGATCAATCCGGGCAAAACTGTCGACGGTGACATGCCCTGCCAGCGCCCCGCCTTCCCGGGCCAGTCCGCAAGTGGCCATGCCAGCGGCGCGCGCCGCGTCCAGTTCCTCGACGATATCGGACAGAAACACAATCTGCGCAGCCTCCAGCCCGATCGCCTGGGTGATGCGCTCGTAAGAGTGCGCTTCACGCTTGGGCCCCGACGTGGTGTCGAAATAGCCGCTGAACAAGGGCGACAAGTCCCCCGCCTCCGAGCAACCGAAGATCAGCTTTTGTGCCTGGATCGAGCCCGAGGAATATACAAACAGTTTAAAACCGTCCTGATGCCAGCGCTTGAGCGCTTCAACGGCGTCCGGGTAAACGTGACCTTTCAACTGTCCGGCCTGATAGCCCTGCTCCCAGACCATGCCTTGCAATGCTTTCAGCGGCGTGGCCTTGCGGTCTTCGGCAATCCAGCCCAGCAGGATTTCGATCACCCGCTCAACGTCGGCGTCCGGTTCGTTGCTGTCACGGCGTACTGCGGCCAGTTGCTCGGCCACATCTGCGCGCCCGGCGTGCTGGCGAACAAATTCCGGCAAGTGTTTGGCGGCATACGGAAACAGGACGTCGAACACAAAACTCACCGCGCTGGTGGTGCCTTCGATGTCGGTGAGAATCGCTTTGATCGGCATCGGCTCAGTCCTCAAGACGCGGGAAGCGGCTGGCGATGTCTTCGCCGGTGAAGTTGGCAACCCAGCCTTCAGGGTTGTTGAACAGTCGGATCGCGACGAAGTGCGGATGCTCGCCCATGTCGAACCAGTGCGGCGTGCCGGCCGGTACGGAGATCAGGTCGTTCTTCTCGCAGAGCACCGCGTAAACGTAATCGTCGATGTGCAGGGTGAACAGCCCACGGCCGGCGACGAAAAATCGGACTTCGTCTTCGCCATGGCGGTGTTCGTCGAGGAACTTGGCGCGCAGTTCGGCTTTTTGCGGGTGATCGCTGTTCAGGCTGATCACGTCGACGGTGACGTAACCGCGCTCGGTCATCAGTTTGTCGATCTGTTCCTGGTACGCCGCGATCACTTCTTCCTGACTGGCGCCCGGCTGGATTTTCGCGGTAGCTTGCCAGCGGTCGAAACGCACGCCCTGCTCGGCCAGGGTCGAGGCGATGTCTTCGAAATGGGTCAGCACCTTGTTCGGAAGATCAGGGCTTGAGACGTGGTAAACGGACAGGCTGCTCATCAGGGCAACTCCTTAACGGTTCATGCGTTGCGGTTCATGCTTGACGGTTCAAAACCGCGCGCATCTTCAACTCGCATTCGAACAAAAATTCAAACGCTTCGATCTGCCGCAGGGCGTCGCTCATGCGCGCGCCCCAGGTGTAGAGGCCGTGGCCGCGAATCAGGTAGCCGACGCAATCGGGATGGGCTTCTAGCCAAGGCTGCACCTTGGCGGCGAGGCGCGCAATGTCCTGGTCGTTGTCGAAAATCGGCACGCGCACCCGGGACTCGTGGGTCGAGACGCCGCTGAAAGCTTTTTGCAGTTCGTAATCTTCGAACTCGATGAAGTCTTCTGGCGTCAGGCGCGACAGCACCGTGGCGTTCACCGAATGGGTGTGCAGCACCGCGCCGATCTCCGGGCGCCAGCTGTAGAGCTGGGTGTGCAGCAGGGTTTCGGCGGACGGTTTTTTGCCCGGTTCCAGGCTGTTGCCCGACAGGTCGGTGACCAGCACATCATCCACACCCAGCTGGCCTTTGTGCTTGCCGGACACGGTCAGCAGCGCTTCGGTCGGCGACAGGCGGGTCGAGTAGTTGCTGCTGGTGGCCGGCGACCAGCCGCGACCGTACAGAAAACGCCCGGCGTCGATGATTTCCTGGGCGAGGTGTTCACGGGTAAGGCTCATGGCCTGTCCTCTTGCATGCGTGTGGCAATGATAACGGCAGCGGCGAAGGCTGCGAGACTGGCAATACTAAAGGTGAACGTGGCCCCGAGGGCGTTCCAGCTGTAGCCGGAATACAACGCGCCCAATGCGCCGCCAGTGCCGGCGAGCGCGGCGTAAAGCGCCTGGCCCTGACCTTGCTGACGCGCACCGAAGCTACGTTGCACGAACTGGATGGCAGCGGCGTGAAAGCTGCCGAATGTTGCAGCGTGCAGCACCTGGGCAAACAGCAGCACCCAAAGGAATTCGGCCAGCGAGCCCAGCAGCAACCAGCGCACGGCCGCCAGCAGGAAACTCACCAGCAGCACCCGACGCACCGAGAAGCGCGCGAGGATTTTGCTCATGGCCAGAAACATCAGGACTTCGGCAACCACGCCGACCGCCCAGAGCATGCCGATCACGCCTCGACTGTAACCGAGCCGTTCCAGGTGCAGCGTCAAAAAGGTGTAATAAGGCCCGTGGCTCACCTGCATCAGCGCCACGCAAGCGTAAAACGCCAACACGCCGGGATTGCGCAATTGCCTGAGAAAACCGTCTCCGGCAATGCGTTCGCCCTGAACCGGTTGAGCGTTGGGCACCCACAGGCTGCTGACGACGATGCCGGCCATGATCAGCACCAGCGCCACCGGGTAAATGTCGAGGCTCAGCCATTCGAACATCCGGCCGAGCGCGACCACGGTGATGATGAAACCGATGGACCCCCAGAGGCGGATCTGACTGTAGCGCGACGTCTGCCCTTTCAAGTGCGCCAGGGTGATGACTTCGAACTGCGGCAACACCGCGTGCCAGAAGAACGCATGCAGCGCCATGACCATCGCCAGCCAGGCGTAGGTCTGGCTGACGAAAATCAGCGAAAACGTCAGCAGGGTGCAGACGGCGCCGAAGCGCACGATGGCCAGGCGCCGGCCGGTGTAGTCACCCAGCCAGCCCCAGATGTTCGGTGCCACGCAACGCATCAGCATCGGGATCGCCACCAGTTCGCCGATGCGCGCGCTGGAAAAGCCCAGGTGATCGAAGTACAGCGCCAGAAACGGTGCTGTCGAACCGAGCAAGGCGAAATAGAACAGATAGAAACTGGAGAGCCGCCAGTATGGGAGCGCCGCCACGTCGTCAGACCGCAGCGGCGTTGAGGTCAGCCATTAAAGCTGACCCAGCACCGGCGTGCTCACGCGCACGTCGGCATTCTGCCCGCGATGACGCAACAGGTGATCCATCAGCACGATGGCCATCATCGCTTCGGCGATCGGCGTGGCGCGGATGCCGACGCAGGGGTCATGACGGCCCTTGGTGATGACGTCCACCGGGTTGCCATGAACGTCGATCGAGCGGCCCGGTGTGGTGATGCTCGAGGTCGGCTTGAGGGCCAGGTGCGCAACGATCGGCTGACCGGAGGAGATCCCGCCCAAAATGCCGCCCGCGTTGTTGCTGAGGAAGCCTTCCGGGGTCATTTCGTCGCGGTGTTCAGTACCGCGCTGGGCGACGCTGGCGAAACCGGCGCCGATTTCCACGCCTTTCACGGCGTTGATGCTCATCAGCGCATGGGCCAGTTCGGCGTCGAGGCGGTCGAAGATCGGCTCGCCGAGGCCTGGCATCACGCCTTCGGCGACGACGGTGATCTTGGCGCCGACCGAATCCTGATCGCGGCGCAACTGGTCCATGTAGGCTTCCAGCTCCGGCACCTTGTCCGGGTCCGGGCTGAAGAACGCGTTCTCTTCCACCGAATCCCAGGTCTTGAACGGGATCTCGATCGGGCCGAGCTGGCTCATGTAGCCGCGAATGACGATGCCCTGGCTGGCCAGGTATTTCTTGGCAATCGCACCAGCGGCTACACGCATGGCGGTTTCGCGGGCGGAACTGCGTCCGCCACCGCGGTAATCGCGCTCGCCGTATTTGTGGTGATAGGTGTAGTCGGCGTGGGCCGGGCGGAACAGATCCTTGATCGCCGAGTAGTCCTTGGACTTCTGGTCGGTATTGCGGATCAACAGGCCGATGGCGCAACCGGTGGTGCGACCTTCGAACACGCCGGAGAGGATTTCGACTTCGTCGGCTTCCTGGCGCTGCGTGGTGTGGCGGCTGGTGCCGGGTTTGCGGCGATCCAGATCGCGCTGCAGATCCTCAACGGAAATCTCCAGCCCCGGCGGGCAGCCGTCGACAATGGCGACCAACGCCGGACCATGGCTTTCGCCCGCGGTGGTGACAGTGAACAGCTTGCCGTAGGTATTGCCGGACATGCAGGACGCTCCGTGAAATGAACCTGAATACGTAATGCGCGCCAGTATACGCAGGCTACCCAAGTAGTTCATCCTCGAACCTTATGGGTGCCCGCGAGTCCAACCGGCACCTTTGTGAATGATGGCGTGATGATGCTGCGAGTTCTAGCCTTGAGCCTTACCCTGTTTACCGGCTTTGCCCAGGCCACTGTCCTGCAACGCCCGATCACTTTGGATACCGGCACCGGGGAGCTTTTCGGCTCGCTGTTGCTGCCTAAATCCGACACCCCCGTGCCCGTTGTCCTGATCATTTCCGGCTCCGGTCCTACGGATCGTGACGGAAACAACCCCGACGGCGGCCGTAACGACAGCCTCAAGCGGCTGGCCTGGGTGCTGGCCAAACACAACATCGCCAGCGTGCGTTACGACAAGCGCGGCGTGGCGGCGAGCCTCGCAGCGACGCCGGACGAGCGCAATCTGTCGGTGGAAGCTTATGTCGCCGACGCCGAGGCCTGGGGCCGCAAGCTCAAAACCGACCCGCGCTTTGGCCAGCTGATTCTGCTGGGCCACAGCGAAGGCGCCTTGATCGCCAGCCTTGCGGCGCCCAGCGTCGATGCCGCCGCGGTCATCTCCATGTCGGGCAGCGCCCGGCCGATCGACCAGGTGTTGCGTCAGCAATTGAGCAATCGCCTGCCACCGCCGTTGATGCTGCGCAGCAATGAACTGCTCGACAGCCTCAAGGCCGGCAAAACCGACGACAACGTGCCGCCGCAGTTACAGGTAATTTTCCGCCCGAGCGTGCAGCCGTATCTGATTTCGCTGTTCCGTCAGGACCCGGAGGCAGCGTTCGCCAAATTGAAAATGCCGGCGTTGATCATCCAGGGCAGCAACGACATTCAGGTCGGCGTCGGTGACGCCAGGATGCTCAAGGCGGCCAAACCGGACGCCGAACTGGCGCTGATCGAAGGCATGAACCACGTCATGCGCATCGTGCCCAACGACGTGAAACGACAAATGGCCTCTTACAAGGACCCGCAATTGCCGTTGGCCGCCGAACTCGGCGCGCGAATCCTCGAGTTTATTGACGGACTTCGCACCAGTTAGCCACTACTCACCCTCCAGTCCTGAAAAAAACGGCCGATAAGCCTTTGTCGCCAGCGCTATGACTGACGACAAGCAGAGCTTGGACAGGATCTCGCCGTTATGACTGATACCCAGACTTCACCCGACACGACCGCTGAAAAAGACACACCGCCAGCGGTCGAGCTGCCGTGGGCGGACGTTCACGTCGAGCACCACAAGATGCTCCGCCTGGCGCCGCTGCAAACCGACCGCAATACCGGTGGGCGGCCATTGCGCTTTGTCGAATTCGGTTACGCCGACCGCCACAGCAAGGACCACAGCCTGATGCGCATGAGCATCAAGCTGCCCGGCCAGCGCGTGCGCAAAGAGCAGAACCATCTGGACGTGTGGGTCGATCACACCGCCAAGCGTGTGCATTTCGAGCCTGAAAGCGGTTTGCAGATTGAACCGATGAACCGTGGCATCGGCCGGTTCATGGCCGCCCAGGGCATCACTTGGGCGAAGAAGCGTTGGCCCGGCTACACCGTCGACGGCACGGATCTGAACAATAAAGATGCGTTGAACGAAGACACGCGCCTGCGCCGCGATCACTTTCTCAAGGCCCATGGTTTTGAAGTGGTCTACGCCGACGCCCAGCATTTGAAAGGCAGCGTCAAAGAAGTAAAGGTCGAAGACCTGCTGGGTGACTGGAACAGCGAAAAGCTGCAAGTGGTGGAAATACTCGAAGCCGCGCAGATGCTTCAACAGGCCGAGCAGAACCTGGCCGAGCAGGAAGTGAAACTGAAGAAACACGAAGAGAAGGTCAGCAAGTACAAGCGTGAAGACGCCGGTCTGCGCTTTACCATTACGTGCCTGGTGGCGTTTGCGGTGTTTCAGGCGGGGTTACTGATCTGGATTGCTACGCACCGGTAACGATCCGAGACCGCGGCGCGGTCTTCGCGGGCAAGCCACGTTCCCACCGATTTTGCGTCGTGCCCAAATGATGCGGCACACACAAGACCTGTAGGAACGAGGCTTGCCCGCGAAAGCGCCCTAAAGTCAGACGCGGGAAGCGAACAGGGCCTGATGATCGCGGCACTGCTCCGCACTCAACATAAACACACCATGCCCACCGCGCTCGAAATCGAGCCAGGCGAAGTCGACTTCCGGGTACAGCGCCTCAACGTGAACCTGGCTGTTGCCCACTTCAACTATCAGCAAGCCCTTCTCGGTCAAATGATCCGCTGCTTCAGCGAGCATCCGTCGCACCAGGTTCAAACCATCATCACCGCAGGCCAGGCCCAGTTCAGGTTCATGCTGATATTCGTCCGGCATGTCGGCGAAATCTTCCGCGTCAACGTAAGGCGGGTTCGACACGATCAGGTCGAAACGCTGACCCGGCAAGCCGTCAAACCCATCACCCTGAACGGTGTACACCCGCTCATCAACGCCATGGCGCTCGATGTTCTGGTTGGCCACCTCCAGCGCTTCGAACGACAGATCAGCCAGCACGACTTCGGCGTTCTGGAATTCGTAGGCGCAGGCGATACCGATGCAACCGGAACCGGTGCACAGGTCGAGAATCCGCGCCGGCTCGGCACCCAGCCATGGTTCGAAACGTTTTTCGATCAGCTCGCCAATCGGCGAGCGCGGGATCAGCACACGTTCGTCGACAATGAACGACATCCCGCAAAACCACGCTTCGCCCAGCAGGTAGGCGGTCGGAATGCGGTCTTCGATGCGGCGTTTGAGCAAGCGTTGCAGATTGACCAGTTCGTCATCTTCCAAGGCGCAGTCGAGGTAGCTGTCGGCGATTTCCCACGGCAAGTGCAAGGCACCCAACACCAGTTGACGGGCTTCGTCCCAGGCGTTGTCGGTCCCATGGCCGAAAAACAGATCCTCCCCATGGAAGCGGCTGACGGCCCAACGGATATGGTCACGCAGGGTACGAAGGCGGGAAGTGATCACGGGGGTAAACTCCAGAAAAAACGACTGGCGATTCTAACAGCCAAAACGCGCCACGACGACGCGGGAAAACAGCAGATCAGATGTAGGGCATGTCCATTTTCACTGTTGGCTATTGAACAAAACCTGCATCTTGACAAGGCTGCACGCCAGCAACGACGGCGCCTGCGATAGTAGCGATTCACAGAACCGCTCAGCCAGAGGACAATGTCGCAAAAGCCCCACTCCAAGGAGCCCCAGAATGTCCGTTCCAAAAACGATGTTTCAACTCAGCGGCCGCGGTTACGCAGCAGCCAATCTGGGTCATGCGACCCTTGTCATCATCGATGCCCAGAAAGAATACCTCAGCGGCCCGCTGGCCCTGACCGGCATGGATGCTGCCGTCGCGAACATCAAGCAACTGGTGGCCGCTGCCCGTGCCGCCGGTCGTCCGATCGTGCATGTGCGCCATCTCGGCACCGTGGGCGGGCTGTTCGATCCACAGGGCGAGCGCGGTGAGTTTATCCCGGGCCTGGAGCCGCTGGCGGACGAAACCATTATCGGCAAACTGCTGCCGAGTGCGTTTCACGGCACCCCATTGTACGATCGACTGCAAGAACTCGGCTCCCTGGACCTGATCGTGTGCGGCTTCATGAGTCACTCCAGCGTCAGCACCACCGTGCGTGCGGCAAAGAACCTGGGCTTTCGTTGCACCCTGGTTGAAGACGCCTGCGCGACTCGCGATCTGCCCTACAAAGGTGGCGTACTCACAGCCGAGCATGTTCAGCACACCGAAATGGCGATCATGGCGGACAACTTCGCCACCCTCGCGCTTACTCATGAACTGATCTGATCGGCCTCGAAGAGCGGTCAATACCGCCGCTCATCCGCAAAAGCCTCTCATTTGCTGCAATTGACTTAGCCTCAGGAACAACCCGGACAACTCCCGGTCGAAGGGCCGATACCCATTGAGGAAGGTCGGAATGAAGTTATCCGATGGTTTTGACGCACGCCGCTTGCGGCCCAAGGGCCAACGCAACTGGCGTTTTCGATTCGGCGCAGCCTTTGCTGCCTTGCTGGCGACGTGCGGTGTGTTGCTGGCAATGGCCGGCGCCGCCAGCCTGCTCGGCCGCCCTCCGGCCCTGGGCGAATTGAATGCCAGCCCGCTGGGCTCGGCGATCATTCTGGCGGTTGGCCTGTTTGTGCTTTATATCGGTGTGTGGCTGTGGCGTCGTTGCCGGCGTCGTTCGCGCCAATCGCGAGAGCTGAACATGTCCCCGCACCTGATGAAAAAACACGATTGAATCGAAGGCCCGGCTTTTAGGCGGGCCTCAATTGTTATGGATAGTGCCTCGACTTGGGTAAACTGGCCGCCCTTCGCGGAGGCTGACATGCAAGACGACGATTTTTCCCTGTTCAAAAGTGCGATCCAAGGCGTCAAGCCGATCAAGCACGATCGCGCCGAAACCGGCAAACCCAAGGCCGACCGCGCGCAAATCGCCAAGTTGCGTCAGGCCGCGACCGTTCGCACCGATGCCACCACCGTTGATGGTCTGTCCGATCAGTTCGTGATCGACGTCGGCCCGGAAGACGAGTTGATGTGGGCCCGTGACGGCGTTCAGGAAAGCCAGATACGCAAGCTCAAGATCGGACAGATTCCGTTCGAAGGCAGCCTCGACCTGCATGGCATGACGGTGGAAAAGGCCCGGGAAACCCTCTGGGCGTTCCTGGCTGAAGCAACCAAATTCGAAATCCGCTGTGTGCGTGTCACCCACGGCAAAGCCGTGCGTCTGGACGGCAAGCGGCCGATGATCAAAAGCCACGTCAACACGTGGTTGCGTCAGCATTCCCAAGTACTCGGCTTCACCTCTTGCCAACCGAAACATGGCGGTGCCGGCGCGGTGTATGTGATGCTCAAACGGACCATGATGGAAGGTCGCGACGAGTAAAGCTGTCGCTTCACGCTTGCAGCGCCGTGTTTGCCACCGTACCCTTGCCCTTTGCGAAAATCCCCACAGGTAGTTTCATGTCCCTGGAACAGAATTACACCGCGATTCTCGGCCAATTGGGCGAGGACGTCTCCCGCGAGGGCCTGCTCGACACGCCAAAGCGTGCCGCCAAAGCCATGCAGTACCTTTGCCGCGGCTATGAACAGACACTGGAAGAAGTCACCAACGGTGCCTTGTTCAGCTCTGACAACAGCGAAATGGTGCTGGTCAAGGACATCGAGCTTTACTCGTTGTGCGAACACCACCTGTTGCCGTTCATCGGCAAGGCTCACGTCGCCTACATCCCCAGCGGCAAAGTATTGGGCCTGTCGAAAGTCGCGCGGATCGTCGATATGTACGCTCGCCGCCTGCAGATCCAGGAAAACCTCAGCCGCCAGATCGCCGATGCGGTCCAGCAAGTCACCGGTGCCTTGGGCGTTGCGGTGGTCATCGAGGCCAAGCACATGTGCATGATGATGCGCGGTGTGGAGAAGCAGAATTCGTCGATGATCACGTCGGTGATGTTGGGTGAGTTCCGCGAAAACGCCGCGACACGCAGCGAGTTTCTCAGCCTGATCAAGTAATTCGTTACACGAAGAAAACCGGCATTCATCGCCGGTTTTTTTTCGTCTGTGAAAAATCAGGTAAGCTGCGCGCCTTCCGTTCGCCCTGTGAGGCTTATTCCGTGTTCGTAAAAGCGCTTCGTGTCGGCCTTGGCCAACTGATCATCTTCATCGACTTCATTACTCGCCCAGGCAAGAAGCAGCGCCCCGCCGCCGCTCAGGCTCAGGTCGAAACAGCGGCCAAGGACCTGACGCTGTATCAGTTCCACGCCTGCCCGTTCTGTGTGAAAACCCGTCGCACCCTGCGTCGTCTGAATGTGCCGGTAACGTTGCGCGATGCGAAGAACAACGAACAGGATCGCCAGACCCTGCTGGAGCAAGGCGGCAAGATCAAGGTGCCGTGCCTACGCATTGAAGAAAATGGGCAGACCACCTGGATGTATGAGTCCAAGGTGATTATTGATTATCTGGATAAGCGGTTCGCAGCTGCCTGACACGGCGGATCTCGAACAAAAATAAACCGGCCCATTGGCCGGTTTATTCGTTTCTACCCTCCCCCAGTCGTTTCCCCGCTTGCTTGTGATGCGAGCCGGGCTCGGTCAGCGGTACGACGAAGGTCTCCCTCCCGGCGATATATCCCTATTGCCAAACTTTTCGTCTACAAAATCAAAAACATTATTTGCTTTATTTGTATACAAAAGCATAATCCACTTCGTGCGAGTTTCTGACCAGCCGGTCAACAAATTCGCAAGTGCCTCAAAGGGCCGCTGCCACCCTCATGGGTCCGGCCCTGGAAATAACAATAAAACTCTTGAGGAGTATTCGCTGTGGAAAGCCGCAAATCCGAAGCCCCGACGCTGGAACTCTCGCCGCCGTTACGCAATGGCTTGCTTGAGCGCATTTTCAAACTCAGCTTGCACGGCACCACGGTGAAGACCGAGCTGATTGCCGGTCTGACAACCTTCATCACCATGGCCTACATCATCTTCGTCAACCCCAACATCATGGCCGACGCCGGGATCGATCACGGTGCCGCGTTCGTCGCGACCTGTATCGCTGCTGCGCTCGGTTGCCTGTTAATGGGCCTGTATGCCAACTGGCCGGTCGGCCTGGCACCGGGCATGGGGCTGAACGCCTTCTTCACTTACACCGTGGTCGGCACCATGGGCTACAACTGGGAAACCGCCCTTGGCGCGGTGTTTGTTTCCGGTGTGTTGTTCATGTTCCTGACCTTTTCGCGGATTCGCGAATGGTTGCTCAACAGCATTCCTGTGAGTCTGCGCTACGCCATGGGCGCCGGCGTGGGGCTGTTTCTTGGGTTGATCGGCCTGAAAACCGCCGGCATTGTCGTTGATAGCCCGGCCACCCTGATCAAGCTCGGCTCCCTGCGCGAGCCCGGCCCGTTGCTGGCCGCCATCTGCTTCCTGATGATCGCCGTGCTCAGCTACCACAAAGTGTTCGGTGCGATCCTCATCAGCATCATCACCGTGACCCTCGCGGGCTGGGGCCTGGGCCTCGTCCACTACGAAGGCATCATGTCTGCCCCGCCAAGCCTGGCGCCCACCTGGATGGCCATGAATGTTGCCGGCGTGTTCAACGTCAGCATGATCAGCGTGGTGCTGGCCTTCCTCTTCGTGCACATGTTCGACACCGCCGGCACCCTGATGGGCGTCGCCCAGCGCGCCAACCTGGTGAACGCGGACGGCCGGATCGAAAACCTTTCTCGCGCCATGAAAGCTGACAGTGCTTCCAGCGTGTTTGGCGCTGTAGTCGGCGTCCCACCCGTCACAAGCTATGTGGAAAGTGCCGCTGGCGTAGCGGCGGGTGGTCGGACTGGTCTTACCGCCGTGACCGTGGGTGTGTTATTTATTGCAGCCATGTTCTTCGCTCCACTGGCGGGCATGATCCCTGCTTATGCAACAGCGGGTGCGCTGATTTATGTGGCGATGCTGATGATGGGCGGCATGGCGCACATCGAATGGGACGAAGCGACCGACAGCATTCCGGCGATCGTCACTGCGATCATGATGCCGCTAACGTTCTCGGTTGCCGATGGCATCGCGCTGGGCTTTATCACCTACGTGGTCCTGAAAGCCTTCACCGGCAAGCACAAGGAAATTTCCGTCAGTCTGTGGGTGTTGTGCGCGATCTTCATCGCCAAGTTTATTTTCTTGTAAGCGTTACGGCGTCAGTGTTTCAAATCAGCCTCACCCCGTCGGGTGGGGCTTTTGTACAAATGGAGGAAAGTGATGAGTCTGGAAACCTGGCTGCTGTTCAGCGGCGCTGCGCTGGTGGTGATCCTGATCCCGGGGCCCCTGTCTTTGCTGATGATCAGCAACAGTCTGAATTACGGTTTGCGCCGCTCTTACCCGGCGTTCCTGGGGGGCGTTATTGCCTCGATCTGCCTGCTCAGTGCCTCGGCGCTGGGCCTGGGCGCCCTGTTGCTGGCATCGGAACAGTTGTTTAGCGCGCTGAAAATCGTTGGTGCGCTGTACCTGTTCTACCTCGCCTGGCAGAGCTGGCAGCAATCGCGCCAGCCATCGGTTGGCGCTGAAGTGCCCCAGGCTGCACCGGTGCCGCGTTTTCGTGCCCTCTTCGGACGCGCATTCGTGTTGGGCGCGAGCAATCCGAAGGATATTTTGTTCTTTGCTGCTTTCCTGCCGCAGTTTCTGAGCCCCGAACAACCGTTCCTGCCGCAGTTGCTGATGATGATTGCGACCTGGACTGTGCTGGATCTGCTGTGCAAATTAGCTTATGGGCTGGGCGCTCATGGTGCGGCCAGGTATTTACGCAGTGGCAAAGGACAAAGTTGGTTTAACCGGGTGAGCGCAGGACTCTTCAGTGGAGCGGGCGCAGCCTCCTTACTAAGCAACCACTGATCGTATTGCCCTATTACTTGAACTCTTGATTTCATTAGACGTTATCAACGTCAACGCACTAAGAAGTGTTTGCCAAGGATGGCAACACTTCACACCCGCCCCGCAACAAACCGCAACACGCGATATAAATATATATAGTTGTCTTTTCAGAACTCCCCCTACCATGGCGCTGCGATTTTGCACACGACGCCAGGAAAAGGAAGTTCCTATGGCAATGGTTTTCCAAACCCCCGATCCCGATCACTACAATGCCGTCGAAGTGACGGATATTGAACTGCAAGCCAATGAGTACTCCCCAACCACTATTGATTTCGATAAAGAAAGCATCGCCTCCGCCCCGCAACAAACAAATGCCAATAAAAGCCAGCTACGCGTTATTGATGAGCTGTTCGGCCCTATAAAAATAGGCACCCACTCGATTACCCGGTGTGCACTGGATGCACTGGGCGCGACATCAAATGGTCAGGGATTGAACGCTCAAAACACGTTCTTTCGACACCCCAAGCGGTCTTTTATCAACGCCTTGCAATTTGACCCTTTATTTATTGAAGCGCGTATGCGATTCACCGGCACCCGGGATGATTACGCACTGCCTTCCTTGCTGTTTGAAATGGCGTCGCAACGCCCACTAACGGCTCCGCCCCTGCTAAGAGAATTACCTGATCCCGCTGCCGATCCTGAACAGTACCGCCACAAACTGGACAAATTGCTGAACGCGGCGCAGAGGCTTGATATACGCCACGCGCACTTGTCCAAAACCACACCTCCCTGGGTGAATCGGGTAAAAAGTAGCAGCATGGTCAGCATGGGGACCGGGCTTCAGGCCTTCGGTATTTACAGCGGGCTGCGCGGCCTGCAAGACGCCATTGCAAGAAAAGATCATGGCGAAGTTGTATTCAACAGCCTCAGCACTTCAGCGGAAGTCACTTCATTAGCTGTCGAAGTGGCGGTCACCAAGCAAGCAAAATACATGATCGAAGCCGGGCAAAAAGCCTACAGGGATTTTGCCAAAACCAGCTTCGGCGTTCGACTGGGGCGTGGCGCGGGGCTGATCGCGAGCGCACTGACGTTGCCCTTCGATGTCATGTCCGCCGTCAAATCCTTTAATAGCGCAGCGGCAACCACAGGCAAAGAAGCCACGGATCACTATGTCGCTGCTGGCTTGAGTGTGACCAGCGCGGCCATGACGTTGATTCTGGGTGCCGTCGCACTGGCAGGTTTCTCCTTTATCGGCCCGGTGGGGCTGACGGCCGGACTTCTGCTGGTGGCAGGTTCTCAGGTCTATGCGGCGGTACGCGTTGTCGACGATATCGATGATTACATCGAACTCACTACCCATGAGCGCCTGCGCACGGGCTGGTTCGCCTTCTGGGGAATCCCCCCCGACGACGACATACAAACCCGCCACGCGATTGCCAAATCAACGGTTGAACATTCGAGACTGTTACAAGCGACCGCCCGAAAATTACTGGAAGGAAAATTAAAAGACAGTACAGAAGTCATTGTAAACGGCAAGTTCAAGGTCGAGCTAAAGCCGACACAGGTGCCTAGCTTCGATTGGGAGGCGCAACAGTACCTATATAAAACCATACAAAAACCGCACGTCATTGATAGTAACGACACGATTGATGCTCGTAACGGTGTGACTGACGACATGCCCGGCGCGGAGTTCGGAACGCCAGGAGAGAACAAAGGTGCGGTGTGGTTTATGGGTGGCGGCGACGACACCATCGTGGGTGTTGAAAAAAAGCCAAACAGATTCTATTACGGCGCAGGCATCAAGCATCTGACCGGGGGAGAGAAAGACGATGAATTCATCTTCGAAGGCGCCGCCGAACTTCTCAAAAACGGTCCAAAAGACCCTCTACCCACTCTTCTGAAAGGTGGTTTGGGCAGCGATACGCTAGTGGTTACCGGGAGCTATCCTGAGGGCAACCGCCAAAGATTCGGGTATTTCATCGATCTGAACGAAGGACGACTGTCCATCATCACCCGTGACCAGACCAATGAGGGCCGTTTCAACTATCGGCACACGCTTCTGGAGAGCATTGAGAACGTCGAAACCCTGGCCGGTGCGCAAAACAAGGTCATCGGTACGGGCGGCCCGAATGTCATCAAGTCGCGCGGTCGCGACACCATTGAGGCGGGCGCCGGGGATGACAAAATCTATCTCCTGAACAATGAAGGTACAGCCGCCGGAGGTCCCGGAAAGGATCACTACGCGGTGGCCCATAAACCCGGCAACGTATTCATTACTGAAGATGGCGTGGAGGAGAGCGTCATTGCACTTGACTGGAGAATGGACCTGATAAAGAGCTGGAAAATCGACAATCACGAACTGGTCATCACCTCAGGCTTTGATCTCGACGATCTTAAAGAGCGGGATGTCTACATCAAGGGCGTCTATAAAACAGCCAACGATCGACGGCAACTGCAGAACAGGAAACTGACTTTCGTTACAAAGGACGGGTTTCATTTGATGCCTGAACTTCCTGAAACCATAGAGGCTGCCGGCTCCCTCGAGATTAAAACAGTCATTACTGAACAGGGAAAAACCCAAAACCCGGTCATCCTTTACAACCGTGAATACACGATCGCACACGACAAAAACACGAGTTATTTTGTTTCGCGACTCAATAAACATACGATCCTTACAGTAAAACAACGAAGCACAAACACGCTGGCAACCCTTTATCTGGAATATGCCAGCCATGAACTGACGCGGGTCGAGGCTTACTTCAAGGTAGACCTGATGCGCCAACGTGACTTTGATCGCATCATGTATAAAGAATGTGGTCTGACCTTTCACTTTGACAGTCAGCGATTGACTATCAACAACCTGGCCAGCTCTATCTGGGGCGGCGACCAGAGAATCACAAGCCGGCTGACGCGCCCCACCAACGTGTTGAACCAAGCTGTTCTTCTGATCATGAATGACGGTGTTTCTTATAGAGTCGATCCACCCTCCTTGCCCGATTCAGCTTTTTCCAACGATCAGTTCGAAATAAACGGTCCAATGGAGCGCACCCGCCAAGTGCCGCTGCCACTCGCGGCCAGAGATGGAGCGCCTGTTTTTTGTCAGCCCTTCGACAACGAGGCCCATCACCTGGGCAACCGGGAGAAGTGCGTCCAACTGGTCGCTTACCCTGAACAAACAACCATCGAACATCTGGAGGGTGACGGCTCGACGTACCTTGTCCACCTCAGCTCCGAAATGACGCTAGGCATTTCAACGCCAGGCGCTCGAGCGAACGCCCTACTCAAATCGCCATCGGCGTCTACCTGGGAATTCGATGCAACGAGCCTCGCCTACACCAGAATCAAACGGGTGGACGACTGTCTGCTGATCGGACATACCGTCATTCACCTTCCGCACTACGACGACCCACAAGATTTGATCGATCAGATACGGGTCATCACGCCAGACGGCGTTGTCTATAAAGTCGATCTGGATTTCGACGAAGTCTATATCGACTCACTGGATGGCCGGTATTTCAAAGGCGATGTTCTGAACGAGGGCGCCCTATTGGCAGAACTGAGAGCCTTGGAAATGGAGGACCTCGCCGTTCGAAACATAGCCCTGAGAGACGGTACTGTCGGCAGTCTGTCTTACAACCTGTCGGACCGTCGTTGGATACTTGATACAGACACGTCCCGCACTGTCCTTTACGCCGACCTGGTGCCTTTACACCGGTGCGCCCACCAACTCGAACACTGTTATGAGTTGATGGAGTTTGGCACTCGTTCCACCCCTCCGGTAAGCGCCGCCGATCTGCGGATACTTTTAGACACCTGCAAACTTCTATAGCGCCTACGCAAGACTTCAAACCTCAAGATCAGGCAGACGTCTTTTGTAGCAAATACCACCACACCCTATACATATTTATAGCCTCTCGACGGTTGATCCAATCAAAACTAACCACCGTGTTTTCCAGGGCCGTGCTTCTTCACGAGCCCTGCTTTTCACCCAACTAATTTTTCGTCTGTATCAGCGGCCAGTCCTGATTCAGACCTTCACCTGATTATTATCGGATCTACGGCCATGGCTAAACCACCCAAGAAAATTCCAAACCCTAATACGCCTGGCACTTCATCATCCTCCACCAGACTCTCTCCTGAGGATGACGTGCCCAGGGGCGGCCCGTCCGGCCGTAATGACGCGCCCGTGCAGGGAGAACTCACTCCCCTTGTCCCTGCCTCAAATGCGTTGCCAGGCGACACTTCCCAGCAACAGCCCGTGGTTGTCACCCACATGCCTGCTCGCACTCCTCACCCCTTTTTGCAACCGGAGAATAGGGTGTCCTGGCCTCTTGAGCAGGTTGATCAACTGATACGCATCGGTGACACCGGGCTCTTCATGAGCAAAGAGCAAAGGTTATATGCCCACATTGAATACGCAGGCATTGGCAGAGTGGAACCGAACGCCAACGGAGACTACCAAGTCTATTTCCCTTTCGCCCCTGACCATGCCGGACCGGTGCTGAAGAAGGTTGAAGGCAAGCCGCTGTGGTCCATTTTTCCGTCAACTCCAGACGAACAAAAAGTGGGTTCGCGCGTGACCGCTTCGACCTTCGCGGCCCCCGTCCATCTGATCAACAATCCACTGGTGATCAGAAAACTACCCGCCGCTGACAGGCTTGGAATTCGTTGGCACAACCTGCGAAGTTATGTCGAGTTGCTCGACGAAGGCATTGTTCAAGTCGTCAGAAACGCGAATGGCGATTATCAGGCGACCTTCGGCCAGGAATGGACACCGTCCGGCCCCGTATTCGAGAGGGTTGGACTGACACGATTCTGGCGACGTAAAGCTCCGACGCAAACCACTGATCAACTGACGGCTCGTCAACCGTCCTCCACCGTCGAAGAAGCCGGTCCGAGCAAGCGCCAGCGCCTTGAGGAACATGAACAGCAGCCAGGCCCCCGTGGACCCGAGCAACAGGTTATTCCTCTCTACCCCGCCCACCCGACCAATGAAAACCCCTACCTGTGGGCATCCTGGGGAAAGGTCAACAAGCAGCATTCAACGGAATCCATACAGATCGGTGAACTGCATTATGAAACGGTACCCAAGGTCAAAAACGTACCAAAAGTCTTGAATTACCTCCAGCATCCCCAATTCCAGCCTTCTCGTTTCGACTTGTTTGAACAGATGTTGCACGCGAAACCCTGGTTGCAGCCCGTACCGGTAGTCCTGAACAGCGATGGCAAGTGGATTGTGAATAGCACCCGCCGATTGTTTGAAAAACCGATGACAGAGTCTGTTTCAACTACCTTCCCGGACTTTTCACCGGTCACCTCGCGCGCTGTCGCAAAGCGACTATTCGAATATTCGGGGGGATCCGAGGTAATCGCCCGCGACGGCTTGTACACCACCATATTGACGCTGGATCACTGGAAGGAACGGGCGGGCATCTTTGATGCAAAGTTCGAAAATCCGATTGATTTATTGCCTGTCGCTTCACGCATGGATGATGAGGGGACAATCATTTCCATGGTGCCTCCGGAATTTGGCGAACCCTTGCGCAGGCTGGACTTCCTCCCCAGGCATTTCCAGATGGAATGGGACAGCTTTGTCGCGGATCGCTCTGACTACAACCTCAAACGGTTAGTCAGCACCGCATTGATCCGCAACGGGTATGACGTGTTTCCTTTATTGAATGAACATCGCAATCCCAAGTTGATTTTCAAACGCGAGGGTCATGACAAGGTTTACTTCCTGAAACTCGGTATCGTCGAGAAAAATGCGATTGGACTAAAACCGTCTCTTGCGCCCGAACTTGCCTACCAGGCGTTAGCTTCACAGGTGGGTAATGAAGCCCGGCAAGCTCTCATTACCGCCAACCAACAAAACAACATTGTCTGGTTATTAGGCGGCGTTCAAACAACGCCGTCTGGATGGCAGTCTGTTTTTATTATCAGAGAGCGCTGATACCGCGTTTCTTCAGTGATAGCCGCACATCATTAAACGCCCGTTATCGGGCCTCAGATACTTATTGTTTAAACATTACCCACTTATATAAACATCCAGGAATACGACCGATGGCCAAACCACCAAAAAGAGTTTCAACTTCCAATACACCTGATACCTCGACAACACTTCCAAGGTCTTCGTCAGAAGACAGCCGGGTACGAGGCGGTCATCAGGCCGCAACGGTTGGCACATCGCGGGGAGACGCCAATCCCGTTTCAGACGCCAATGTGCCAGGTTCATCGCAAAGTACCTTGCCTCGTCAGCCTGTCGTCGTTAGCGACATGTCGGCTAACCCTACAAGCGATGCCGAGATGGCTACCCGCATGATTTCCTGGCCTCGGAACAAGGTCGACGAACTGTTCAGCATCGCCGACACCGGGCTTTTCATGAGCCGCCAGCAGCAGCTTTACGCCGATATTGGAGAGGAAGGCATTTTTCTGATCAGGGCAAACGCGAGAGGCGACTACCAGGTGCCTCTTCCGTTTGCCCCGGGCCAACCCGGGCCGATCCTCACGAAGGTGCCTGGCCAGGCGCAGTGGAAAATCACTCGCGAGGGCATGGTCCTTCCCATCGCAAGCGTTCCCGTGAGGCAGGAAACGCTGGAGATCATTCCTCGGCATCTGGCCGACAAACTGACGTCACCCGATGCCAACGGTCTTCGTTACGACAAGCTGAAGAGAACCTATGTCGACGTGACGGAAGAAGGCACGGTCATGGTCCGCAAAAATACGGACGGCCACTATCAGGCCTCCTCGACGAGCGAATTGATCCCTTCGGGCCCGTTACTCGAAAACATTGAAGGGATGACACTTTGGCAACGCAAGGCAACCAACACACCAGCCTCAGACGCTGAAGATTCAGGCCCCACCCCAGGCAAGCGCCCTCGTCTGGACGAACCGGTCGAGGCGGCCAACCCCGTGGCCGATAACAACCCTCCTGCTGCCACCCTGAATGACAACCCGTATTTATGGGCCTCCTGGGGGAAAATAACCAAGCCTGATTCGGTGGAATCCATCATGATCGGCCAACTCCATTATCCGATCGTGCCAAAGGGGCCAATGGCCGATCAGCTCCCCCTCGTGTTCATTCAACACCCGGAATTTGCGCCCTCTCGCTTCGAGGCCTTCGAGCGCATGTTGCAAGAGGCACCTTCGTTGCAACCCGTCGCCACCAGCTACCACGCCGCAACAAATACCCGGAAAGTCGACGGCGCTGCTCGACTCTTTGAGAAAACACTGACGCAACAGGTCGCGGATGTTTACAAGGGTTTCACCGAGCCGACATCCCGCGCCGTCGCCAAGCGACTATTTGAGCTATCCAACGAGTCAGCGGAGTTCAACGGCAGCGGTTTGGCCCGAATGAAGCAAACCTTTCGCTACTGGGAGGGCAAATCGAACCTGGGCGTGCCACGGCTCGGCGACCCATTGGACATGTTGCCTATTGCGTCCAGTAATGATGGCGCCAGACGCATCGTCGAATTACACGCTCCGGATTCCGTGACGCCCTTACAGCAGTTGAACTTCAACCCCGAGAGCACTCATGCCTGGCAGTTCTACACCGAGTTGCCCAACGCGCCGGGGCGACTTTCGTTGTTGCTCGCGTCGATACTGGGCCACAGCGGTTACAAGGTCTTCCTTCCCGCAAACGTAGAGAATGTTCAGCTCACGCCTCCAACGCTGGTATTTAAAAGGCCCAATCACGACAAGGTGTACTTTTTGAAAGTGGGACGTGTGGAGACCGATGCGATTGAAATTCTGCCGCCGTCCATGGCAGAGCTTGACGACCCTCATCTGAAGACGCGAATCGGCGACGAAGCGCACCAGTCACTGGTTGCCGCCGATGCGAAGGGTGATGTGGTATGGCTGATGGGCGGCGTCCAGCACCTGCTCGCAGGAAGCCCTTCGGTGTTCATCATCAAGGAACGCTGATAGCGAAACGTGCGCACCTCGCCGTCCATCAGCGGGGTGCAACCCAAGGTATCCGTGTCAAACACAAGACAAAAAAAAGCCCGCAGTGTGAGCGGGCGAAAGACCAAAGAAGCTATATGCGCAGTCGCTTCCAGGTTGAGGCAGCTGCTTGGGGGATCAGCTGCCGCGGTACGTGGAATAGCTGTAAGGCGAAATCAGCAATGGCACATGGTAGTGATCCTGTTCCGCAGAGATGCCGAACCGCAGCACCACCACGTCCAGGAACGCCGGTTCCGGCAACTGAACACCACGGGCGCGGTAGTAATCGCCCGCATGAAACTGAACCTGATAGACCCCGGAACGGTAGTCATCGCCTTGCAGCAACGGTGCGTCGACACGGCCGTCGCTGTTGGTGATCGCGCTGGCGACCAATTCCAGCTGCGAGCCTTCAACGCGGTACAGCTCGACCTTGATCGAGCTACCCGGGCAACCGTGTGCAGCGTCCAAAACGTGTGTAGTCAAACGTCCCATTGATTCTGCGCGCCTGCCTGCATGGAGCAGTCAGACCTCGCGCCTCCCGAAGTCAGTTGAAAGGAGACCGCACCGGTTCGGAGCACGAAACGCTGCGGCGAGCGACTGATTAAGACACTTTTCAAAAAAATTGTACACAATAAAAACGACATTTTTCCAACCAGTGTCGCCATCCATGATTTCATAACAAATCTGACGCCAAACCATGCGCTAAAAGGTCCTTCCATCCATTAGCTGACCATTCGGGCAGGTTTCTTGCAATAACATGCAAAGATGACAGCTCATCAAAAATGCAAAAAATCAGGCTTACAAAGTGAACATAAAGTTGTATACAATCAGCCCATCGCTGTGACGCCAGCCTGTCATCTCACCGCCAGGCCGCCACACAACCTGTCAACGAACAAGAAGGAAGACTGCAGTGAGCGCTGACTACCCACGCGACCTGATCGGTTACGGCAGTAACCCTCCTCACCCACACTGGCCCGGCAATGCCCGCATCGCCCTGTCGTTCGTGCTCAATTACGAGGAAGGTGGCGAGCGCAATATCCTGCACGGCGATAAAGAATCCGAAGCCTTCCTCTCGGAAATGGTCTCGGCGCAGCCGCTGCAAGGCGCGCGCAACATGAGCATGGAATCCCTTTACGAGTATGGCAGCCGCGCCGGCGTCTGGCGGATTCTGAAACTGTTCAAGGAATTCGACATTCCGCTGACCATCTTCGCCGTGGCCATGGCCGCCCAGCGTCACCCGGACGTGATTCGTGCGATGGTCGATGCCGGCCACGAGATCTGCAGCCACGGCTACCGCTGGATCGACTATCAGTACATGGATGAGGCGCAGGAACGCGAGCACATGCTCGAAGCGATCCGCGTCCTCACCGAAATCACTGGCGAACGCCCGCTGGGCTGGTACACCGGCCGCACCGGCCCGAACACCCGTCGCCTGGTGATGGAAGAAGGCGGTTTCCTCTACGACTGCGACACCTACGACGACGACCTGCCCTACTGGGAACCGAACAACCCGACCGGCAAGCCGCACCTGGTGATTCCGTACACCCTGGACACCAACGACATGCGTTTCACCCAGGTCCAGGGTTTCAACAAAGGCGACGATTTCTTTGAATACCTCAAAGACGCGTTCGACGTGCTGTATGCCGAAGGCGCCGAAGCACCGAAGATGCTGTCGATCGGCCTGCACTGCCGCCTGATCGGCCGTCCGGCGCGCCTGGCCTCGCTCAAGCGCTTTATCGAATACGCTAAAAGTCATGAACAGGTGTGGTTCAGCCGTCGCGTCGACATCGCTCGCCACTGGCACGAAACCCACCCGTACCAAGGGGCTGCCCAATGAGCACCTTCCAGACCGTCAAACCTTCGAGCCTGAGCCGCGACGCGTTTGTCGCCGCGTTCGCCGATATCTACGAACATTCGCCATGGGTGGCCGAGAAGGCCTTTGACCTGGGGCAGGACGCCTCGATCGATGAGATCGAAACCCTGCACCAGCGCATGAGCGACATCCTGTTGAGCGCCGATCATCAAAGCCAACTGGCCCTGATCAACGCTCACCCGGACCTGGCCGGCAAAGCCGCTGTCCAGGGCCAGCTTACCGCGGCCAGTACTGAAGAACAGTCGGGCGCGGGGATTCACCAATGCACGGCCGAAGAGTTTCAACGCTTCACCGAGCTGAACGACGCCTACAAGGCCAAGTTCAAGTTTCCCTTCATCATGGCGGTAAAAGGCAGCAACCGGCATCAGATCCTCGCGGCGTTCGAAACGCGCATTCACAATTCGGCGGATACCGAATTCAAATGCGCGCTGGCGGAGATTAACAAGATCGCCCTGTTCCGTTTACTGACTCTCTAGCAAGCTTGGCCCGAGAAACCTCTAGAACGCTTGCGTTTCCCAGGGCCCTGCAAGCATCCCAAGCCAACTTATTAAAGGCAGACAAGAAGAATGAAAGCTTACGCCGTACCGTTCGAGAAGTTCGTCAACCTGGCCGACGCCCGCCTGGGCACCAAAATCATCTCGGTCACCGATGACTGGTTCGCAGACGCCAACCGTCTGTTCCAACCGACCCCGGCCGTATGGAAGGAGGGCGTGTTCGATGACAACGGCAAGTGGATGGACGGCTGGGAGTCGCGCCGCAAGCGCTTTGAAGGCTACGACAGCGCCGTCATCCGCCTGGGCGTTCCGGGATCGATTAAAGGCGTGGACATCGACACTTCATTCTTCACCGGCAACTTCCCGCCGTCGGCCTCCCTGGAAGCCTGCTTCCTGGCCTCGGGCGAGCCGGACGACAACACCCAGTGGACTGAAGTGCTGTCCGCCGTCGAGCTGCAAGGCAACAGCCACCATTACCACGAAATCAGCAATGACCAGGCCTTCAGCCACTTGCGTTTCAACATCTACCCGGATGGTGGCGTGGCCCGTCTGCGTGTCTACGGTATTCCGTTCCGCGACTGGTCCGCTGTCGGCGACAACGAACAGGTTGACCTGGCAGCAGCCCTCAACGGTGGCCGCGCCCTCGCCTGCTCCGACGAACACTTCGGCCGCATGAGCAACATCCTCAACCCGGGCCGTGGCATCAACATGGGCGACGGCTGGGAAACTGCACGTCGTCGCACGCCGGGTAACGACTGGGTCATCGTCGCGCTGGGTCATGCCGGCGAGATCGAAAAAGTCATCGTCGACACCCTGCACTTCAAGGGCAACTACCCGGACACGTGCTCGATCCAGGGCGCGTTCGTGAAGGGCGGCACCGACAGCCAGATCGAAACCCAATCGCTGTTCTGGCGTGAACTGCTGCCGGCGCAGAAACTGGAAATGCACGCCGAACACACCTTCGCCGAACAGATCAAGGCCCTGGGCCCGATCACCCACATCCGCCTGAACGTGTTCCCGGATGGGGGCGTGAGCCGCCTGCGGGTATTGGGCAAGGTCGCTAAATAAGCGGCGCGCCCTTCGCGGGCAAGCCTCGCGCCTACAGGTATCACCGACCGTAGGAGCGAGGCTTGCC
>NZ_JASCOM010000078.1:0-24177 GCF_029959925.1 Pseudomonas sp. PS02303 | reverse complement strand
GAGCGAGCCTGCTCGCGATGACGGTGGGTCAGTCGACATCAATGTTGAATGATATATCGCTATCGCGAGCAGGCTCGCTCCCACATTGGTGCGTATTTCATAGATGAAAAGTGTGGGGCACAAACAGAAACCCCGGCACTGGGCCGGGGCTTCTTTGCATCCTTACAACCTTAAACCAACGCAGCGATCGCGGCGTTGAAGGTGTTGCTTGGGCGCATGGCCTTGCTGATCAGCTCGGCATTAGCGTGGTAGTAACCGCCGATGTCCACTGGCTTGCCCTGAACGGCGTTGAGCTCGGCAACGATGGTTGCTTCGTTCTCGGCCAGGGTCTTGGCCAGTTCGCCGAACTGCGCTTGCAGTGCAGCGTCTTCGGTCTGGGCGGCCAGGGCCTGGGCCCAGTACAGCGCCAGGTAGAAGTGGCTGCCGCGGTTGTCGATATTGCCGACTTTGCGCGATGGCGACTTGTTGTTGTCCAGGAACTGGCCAGTGGCCTGATCCAGGGTCTTGGCCAGCACCAGCGCTTTCGGGTTGTTGTAAGTAACACCCAGATGCTCAAGGGAAGCGGCCAGGGCCAGGAACTCGCCCAGGGAATCCCAGCGCAGGAAGTTCTCTTCCAGCAGCTGTTGAACGTGCTTCGGTGCCGAACCGCCGGCGCCGGTTTCGAACAGACCGCCGCCATTCATCAGCGGAACGATCGACAGCATCTTGGCGCTGGTGCCCAGTTCCATGATCGGGAACAGGTCGGTCAGGTAGTCGCGCAGTACGTTGCCGGTCACCGAGATGGTGTCCTTGCCTTCGCGGGTACGGCCCAGGGTGAAGGCCATCGCGTCGACTGGCGACATGATGCGGATGTCCAGGCCGGAGGTGTCGTGATCCTTCAGGTAGGCCTGAACTTTCTCGATCACTACACCGTCGTGGGCGCGCATCGGGTCCAGCCAGAAAATAGCCGGGGTTGCGCTTGCACGGGCACGGTTGACGGCCAGTTTGACCCAATCCTGGATCGGCGCGTCTTTGGTCTGGCACATGCGGAAGATGTCGCCGGCTTCAACCGACTGCTCCAGCAGGGTGCGGCAAGCGCTGTCGGAAACCCGAACCACGCCGTTGGCCTTGATCTGGAACGTCTTGTCGTGGGAACCGTACTCTTCGGCTTTTTTCGCCATCAGGCCAACGTTTGGCACGCTGCCCATGGTGGTCGGATCGAAAGCGCCGTGCAGCTTGCAGTCTTCGATCACCGCCTGGTAGATGGTGGCGTAGCAGCGATCCGGGATCACCGCCTTGGTGTCGTGCAGCTGACCGTCAGTGCCCCACATTTTGCCGGAGTCACGGATCATCGCCGGCATCGAGGCGTCGACGATCACGTCGCTCGGCACGTGCAGGTTGGTGATGCCTTTGTCGGAGTTGACCATGGCCAACGACGGACGAACGGCGTAGACCGCCTGGATGTCCGCTTCGATCTGCGCTTGTTGCTCGGCCGGCAAGGCCTTGATGCGAGCGTACAGGTCGCCGATGCCGTTGTTCAGGTTGAAACCGATCTGTGCCAGCACGTCAGCGTGCTTGGCCAGTGCGTCTTTATAGAACTCGGCAACGATCTGGCCGAACATGATCGGGTCGGAGACCTTCATCATGGTGGCTTTCAAGTGAACCGACAGCAGCACGCCTTTTTGCTTGGCGTCCTCGATCTCGGCAGCGATGAAGCTGCGCAGAGCGTTTTTGCTCATGACCGCGCAATCGAGGATCTCACCGGCTTGCACGGTGGTTTTTTCTTTCAGGACGGTGGTGGTGCCGTCTTGAGCGATCAGTTCGATTTTGACGGCATCAGCGGCGTCGATCAGGGCGGCTTTTTCGCTGCCGTAGAAATCACCGGTGCTCATGTGTGCGACATGGGACTTGGAGTCCGCAGCCCAGGCGCCCATTTTGTGCGGGTGCTTGCGTGCATAGTTCTTGACCGACAGCGGTGCACGACGATCAGAGTTGCCTTCGCGCAGAACCGGGTTCACGGCGCTGCCCTTGATCTTGTCGTAACGCGACTTGGCGAGCTTGTCGGCGTCGGTGGTCACGGTTTCCGGGTAGTCCGGCAGGGCGAAGCCCTGGGCTTGCAGCTCTTTGATTGCGGCTTGCAGTTGCGGAACCGAGGCGCTGATGTTCGGCAGCTTGATGATGTTGGCTTCAGGCGTAACGGCCAGATCGCCCAGTTCGGCGAGGTGGTCGGCTACGGCTTTGTCACCCAATTGCTCGGGGAAGCTGGCCAGGATGCGCCCTGCAAGAGAGATATCGCGGGTTTCCACGGCGATATCAGCCGAAGCGGTGAACGCTTCTACGATAGGCAACAGTGAATAGGTGGCGAGGGCGGGAGCTTCGTCGGTGAAGGTATAGATGATCTTCGAGCGGGTGGGCATATTCGGATTAACTCTCTCTTCTTTGCTAAAGCGTGCGCAGAAACTCGAGGGGCGCCGGGTAAGCGCGTTCGTTCAAAGTCATCCATGAGCCGAATGTCGAGGTTTCTTTGCGGTGATGTTGGGTGCATCGGTCGAGCGTCAAGCGGGTGGGTTGCGGTAACAACCCTGCTTTTTCAGGCCCCAAGCCTCGTAGTAGAGAGGTCGGCCATCGTGACTCTGCGGTCAGCGGGCGGCATTATACATAGGTAGCTGGCAATCTGCCGATGGTTCATATGCAACGATTCTCGTCCATTGGTCTAAAGGTCGCAGGGGCGAGGGGGGCGTAGAGTCTTGCACCGTGCTTGAGTTTGGCGCTTTTCCCTTTGCTTTCAGGCTTGTACGTCGCGAACTGTGCAGCTTTGCGGCAGATGGATGGAACATAGGGTTTGCGTGCCGATTTAACTGGGGTACGCTCGAACGAAGCCAGATGTTCAATCCAAACAATGGAGTTCAGCATGGGATACAAGAAGATTCAGGTTCCAGCAGTCGGCGACAAAATCACCGTCAACGCGGACCATTCTCTCAATGTTCCTAACAACCCGATCATCCCCTTCATCGAAGGTGATGGTATTGGCGTTGATATCAGCCCGGTCATGATCAAGGTTGTCGATGCTGCTGTTAAGAAGGCTTACGGCGGCGAGCGAAAAATTTCCTGGATGGAAGTCTATGCCGGGGAGAAAGCGACTCAGGTTTACGATCAGGACACCTGGCTTCCCCAGGAAACCCTGGACGCAGTCAAGGATTACGTGGTTTCCATCAAGGGCCCTCTGACCACCCCGGTCGGTGGCGGTATCCGTTCCCTGAACGTGGCCCTGCGTCAGCAACTCGACCTTTATGTATGCCTGCGCCCGGTGCGCTGGTTCGAAGGCGTGCCTAGCCCGGTCAAGAAGCCAGGCGATGTCGATATGACGATCTTCCGTGAGAACTCGGAAGACATCTACGCCGGTATCGAATGGAAAGCCGGTTCGCCGGAAGCGACCAAGGTCATCAAGTTCCTCAAAGATGAAATGGGCGTCACCAAGATCCGTTTCGACGAAAACTGCGGTATCGGCATCAAGCCGGTTTCCCTGCAAGGCACCAAGCGTCTGGCGCGCAAGGCGTTGCAGTATGTGGTCGACAACGACCGCGACTCGCTGACCATCGTGCACAAAGGCAACATCATGAAGTTCACCGAAGGTGCCTTCAAGGAATGGGCCTACGAAGTGGCCGCTGAAGAGTTCGGTGCGACCCTGCTCGACGGCGGTCCGTGGATGCAGTTCAAGAACCCGAAAACCGGCAAGAACGTCATCGTCAAGGACGCCATCGCCGACGCCATGCTCCAGCAGATCCTGCTGCGCCCGGCCGAATACGATGTGATCGCGACCCTGAACCTGAACGGCGACTATCTCTCTGACGCCCTGGCGGCGGAAGTGGGCGGTATCGGTATTGCACCGGGCGCCAACCTGTCCGACACCATTGCCATGTTCGAAGCGACCCACGGTACTGCGCCGAAATACGCCGGCAAGGACCAGGTCAACCCGGGTTCCCTGATCCTGTCCGCAGAGATGATGCTGCGCCACATGGGTTGGACCGAAGCGGCAGACCTGATCATCAAGGGCACCAACGGCGCGATTTCCGCCAAAACCGTGACCTATGATTTCCATCGTCTGATGGAAGGCGCGAAACTGCTGTCTTCTTCTGCGTTTGGTGATGCGCTCATCTCGCATATGTAAGCGAGTTCCCGCATAACAAAAACCGCCCGATTCAGTGATTGAGTCGGGCGGTTTTTTTATGACTGAATGATGCGTCAGCTCGTTACTGTTTCCTGCGGGGTGACAGCGGCAGTCTGTTCATTTTCGGTTGTCGCAGCCTTGATTTCGACGGCATGCAGCCCCTTGGGGCCCTGAACAATCTGGAAACTCACGATTTGCCCGGCCTTGAGGGTTTTATATCCGTCCATCTCAATGGCCGAGTAGTGGGCAAAGAAGTCGATATCTTTTCCATCTTCGTCACGACCTTCTCTGGCGTCGGTGTTAATGAAACCGAACCCCTTGGCATTGTTGAACCATTTCACCTTGCCGACTGACATACCCATATCCCTCTGCAACAGACTCCATCACTGGAGTATCATCCAGTACATCCGCAGTCGAATCTCGAAATAAGATTGACTCCGCGGACCTTTTTTACCCACTGTGGGCTCTATTGGTTGTAACACCGTTTTGCCGATAGTCAAGGTGACCGGGCGGTCGGAGTTGAAATCGTCCATAGCCGCCCCCACCACTGTATTTGAACAACTGACGAACCTTTCTTTCCATGCATGCAATCAGCCAGATTCGACTAACATTCAATCAGGATCGCCCGGCTCTCCAAAAAGATCACCCGGAGCCCCACGACGACGATTCCGCAGGCATTGCTGTTCAGGAGGCAAAGCCTGCATTACAGGCGCCGCCGATGTACAAGGTGGTTTTGTTCAACGATGACTACACACCGATGGATTTCGTCGTCGAAGTGCTCGAGGTGTTTTTTAACCTGAATCGGGAGCTGGCGACCAAGGTCATGCTGGCCGTCCACACAGAAGGACGGGCAGTATGTGGAGTGTTTACCCGCGACATCGCCGAGACTAAGGCCATGCAGGTCAACCAGTACGCCAGGGAAAGCCAGCATCCGCTACTCTGTGAAATCGAGAAGGACGGTTAATCGCCGACCACTTGGGTATGAGGTGAAGCTATGTTAAACCGCGAGCTCGAAGTCACCCTCAATCTTGCCTTCAAGGAGGCTAGATCGAAGCGTCATGAATTCATGACCGTCGAACACCTCCTGCTGGCCCTATTGGACAATGAGGCTGCCGCCACCGTTTTGCGTGCCTGCGGCGCAAACCTCGACAAACTCAAGCACGATCTGCAGGAGTTCATCGACTCCACCACGCCCTTGATCCCCGTCCATGACGAAGATCGCGAAACCCAGCCAACCCTGGGCTTCCAGCGTGTCCTGCAACGTGCTGTTTTCCACGTACAGAGCTCGGGCAAACGCGAAGTGACTGGCGCTAACGTGCTGGTCGCCATCTTCAGTGAGCAAGAGAGTCAGGCAGTGTTCCTGCTGAAACAGCAGAGCGTTGCGCGCATTGATGTCGTCAACTACATCGCCCATGGCATTTCCAAAGTGCCGGGGCATGGCGATCACTCTGAAGGTGAGCAAGATATGCAGGACGACGAGGGCGGTGAGTCTTCTTCTTCAGGCAATCCTCTGGATGCTTATGCCAGCAACCTCAACGAACTCGCGCGCCAGGGTCGTATCGATCCGTTGGTAGGCCGTGAGCTGGAAGTCGAGCGTGTCGCGCAGATCCTGGCGCGTCGTCGCAAAAACAACCCGCTGCTGGTGGGCGAGGCGGGCGTGGGTAAAACCGCGATTGCCGAAGGCCTGGCTAAACGCATTGTCGACAACCAGGTGCCGGACTTGCTGGCCAACAGCGTGGTCTATTCCCTCGATCTGGGGGCCTTGCTGGCCGGGACCAAATACCGTGGCGATTTCGAGAAGCGCTTCAAGGCGCTGCTCAATGAGCTGAAAAAACGTCCGCAGGCGATCCTGTTCATCGACGAGATCCACACCATCATTGGTGCGGGTGCCGCGTCCGGTGGCGTCATGGATGCCTCGAACCTGCTCAAACCGCTGCTGTCGTCGGGCGATATCCGTTGCATCGGCTCAACCACGTTCCAGGAATTCCGCGGGATCTTCGAGAAGGACCGTGCCTTGGCCCGGCGCTTCCAGAAGGTCGATGTGTCGGAGCCTTCGGTTGAAGACACCATCGGTATCCTGCGCGGCCTGAAAGGGCGTTTTGAAGCGCACCACAACATCGAATACAGCGATGAGGCGTTGCGTGCCGCCGCTGAACTGGCGTCGCGCTACATCAATGACCGGCACATGCCGGACAAGGCCATCGACGTCATCGACGAGGCGGGCGCCTATCAGCGTCTGCAGCCGATCGAGAAGCGCGTGAAACGCATCGAGGTGCCTCAGGTCGAGGACATCGTCGCGAAAATCGCGCGGATTCCGCCTAAGCACGTCACCAGCTCCGACAAAGAGCTGCTGCGCAACCTTGAGCGTGACCTGAAGCTGACGGTATTTGGCCAGGATGCCGCGATCGACTCGCTGTCGACCGCGATCAAACTGTCCCGTGCTGGCCTCAAGTCGCCTGACAAGCCAGTCGGTTCGTTCCTGTTCGCAGGACCGACCGGCGTCGGTAAAACCGAAGCGGCGCGTCAGCTGGCCAAGGCGTTGGGCATTGAGCTGGTTCGTTTCGACATGTCCGAGTACATGGAGCGCCACACCGTATCGCGTCTGATCGGTGCGCCTCCAGGTTATGTCGGGTTCGATCAGGGCGGTCTGCTGACCGAAGCCATCACCAAGCAGCCTCACTGCGTGCTGTTGCTCGATGAGATCGAGAAGGCGCATCCGGAAGTCTTCAACCTGCTGTTGCAGGTGATGGACCACGGTACGCTGACCGATAACAACGGGCGCAAGGCGGATTTCCGTAACGTGATCGTCATCATGACGACCAACGCCGGTGCCGAAACAGCAGCGCGTGCTTCGATCGGTTTCACCCATCAGGACCACTCGTCCGATGCGATGGAAGTGATCAAGAAGAGCTTCACGCCGGAGTTCCGCAACCGTCTGGACACCATTATCCAGTTTGGTCGCCTCAGCCATGAGGTCATCAAAAGCGTGGTGGACAAGTTCCTTACCGAGCTTCAGGCGCAGCTGGAAGACAAGCGCGTGCAGCTGGAAGTGACCGATGCTGCGCGAAGCTGGCTGGCAGCAGGTGGCTACGACTCGGCAATGGGTGCTCGACCAATGGCGCGTTTGATCCAGGACAAGATCAAGCGTCCGCTGGCGGAAGAGATCCTCTTTGGCGAACTGGCCGACCATGGTGGCGTGGTGCACATCGACCTCAAGGACGGCGAGCTGACCTTCGAGTTCGAAACCACGGCCGAAATGGCCTGACGTTAACCGCGACAAAGCAAAAGGCGCCGAGAGGCGCCTTTTTGCTGTTCGCCGAATTTGAACGCCTGACACCTCGTCCTGTGGGAGCCTGCTCGCGATGGCGGCGGGTCAGCTTGCATTGATGTTGAATGCAATGCCGCTATCGCGAGCAGGCTCGCTCCCACTGGGGGATGGTGTTGATCCATCAAATCGCAGACAAACAAAAACGCCCGGCATAAACCGGGCGTTTTGTATTGACTTGATTAGCGAGCGCGGTAAGTGATACGCCCTTTGCTCAAGTCATAGGGCGTCAGCTCGACGCGCACTTTGTCACCGGTAAGAATACGAATGTAGTTCTTGCGCATCTTGCCGGAGATATGCGCGGTTACGACGTGCCCATTTTCCAACTCCACACGAAACATGGTGTTGGGCAGGGTGTCGACGACAGTGCCTTCCATTTCGAAGCTGTCTTCTTTCGACATGCAGTAAAGCCCTCGGTGTCCAATGAATGGCCCGGTGCAACTGCGCCAGGCAAAAGCGGCGTGCATTGTGCCCGAAAAATGGGGTTTAAGCCAAGGGGTTCTAGTTCAGGATGACCCAGCGCTGATTAATCAGCAGTTCGATAGGTCGATATTGCGTCTTGTAGCTCATCTTTTTGCAGTTTTTGATCCAGTAGCCGAGGTAGACCGCTTCCAGTCCAAGGCGCCGGGCCTCGGCGATTTGCCAGAGGATCGCGTAGCGACCCAGGCTGCGACGTTCTTCATCGGGTTCGTAGAAGGTGTAGACCGCCGACAGACCGTTCGGCAGCAAGTCGGTAACGGCCACTGCCAGGAGCCGGCCTTCGAGACGAAATTCGTAGAATCGGGAGAATGGCAGGTCGCGCACCAGGAACGTCGAAAACTGGTCGCGACTCGGTGGGTACATGTCGCCATCGGCGTGACGTTGTTCGATGTAGCGCTGATAGAGATCGAAATACTCTTCGCTGAATTTAGGCCGGGCCGGGCGCACTTGCAGGCCGGCGTTACGTTTGAAAATGCGCTTCTGCTGACGGTTGGGCGAAAATTGCGCCACAGGGATGCGCGCCGGGACGCAGGCATTGCAATTCTGGCAATGAGGCCGGTAGAGATGATCGCCGCTGCGACGAAAACCCATTTCAGACAGGTCTGCGTAGACATGCACATCCATGGGCTGGCTAGGGTCGAGAAACAGGGTCGTGGCCTGCTCCTCGGGCAGATAGCTGCAAGAGTGGGGCTGAGTGGCATAAAACTTCAAACGCGCCAACTCGGTCATGATCAACCCTCGGGAATAAGCTTTGGATTAAGTGTAAGCCACACGGGCAAAAGTCGCTCAGCAAACCCAGGTTGCACGGCTGGGTTGATCCAGATGTTGTGCGAGGAAGTTGGCGAAATCGCGCCGAGGAATCGCTCGGGCGCCGAGGCTGTGCAGATGGTCGGTCGGCATCTGGCAGTCGATCAGCACAAAGCCTGAGTCTTTCAGATGTCGCACCAGCGTGGCAAAGCCATATTTCGAGGCGTTGTCGGCGCGGCTGAACATGGATTCGCCGAAAAACAGCTGACCCATCGCCAGGCCATAGAGCCCGCCGACCAGCACGCCATCATCCCAAACCTCCACGGAATGCGCGTAGCCACGTCGATGCAGCTCGAGATAAGCCGTCTGCATCGCGTCAGTGATCCAGGTGCCGTCGGCGTAGTCCCGAGGCGCGGCGCAGGCGCTGATCACCGAGGCAAAGTCCTGATCGAAGGTCACTTGATAGCGTTGCTGGCGCAGCAATTTATTCAGGCTGCGCGAGACATGCAGTTCGTCGGGAAATAAGACGGTGCGCGGATCCGGCGACCACCAAAGGATCGGCTGGCCTTCCGAGAACCATGGAAAGCAGCCGTGGCGATAAGCCTGAATCAGACGATCGGCGGACAGATCTCCACCCGCGGCCAGCAACCCGTTGGGGTCGCGCATGGCTTTTTCCAGCGGCGGGAACGTCAGGGTGTTGCGTTGTAACCAAGTCAGCATGGCATCCGGGCTTGCAGAAGGGGAGGGCGGTGACGGGCTGGCGGCCCGCCGTGAAGTGTGCCGTCAAACGGTGGGAATGTCGTCGAGGTATTTCTCGGCGTCCAGCGCGGCCATGCAGCCGGCCCCGGCGGAGGTTACGGCCTGTCGGTAGACGTGATCGGCCACGTCGCCGGCGGCGAACACGCCCGGGATCTGGGTAGCTGTGGCATCGCCATCGCTGCCGCCCTTGACCAGCAGATAGCCGTCGCGCATTTTCAACTGGCCCTCGAACAGGTCAGTGTTGGGCTTGTGGCCGATCGCGATGAACACGCCGGCCAGTGGCAATTCACGGGTTTCGCCTGTGTGGCTGTCGCGCAGGCGGGCGCCGGTCACGCCACTGGCATCACCCAGCACTTCATCGAGATTCTGGTTCCAGTGCAGGCGGATATTGCCGTTGGCGGCTTTTTCGAAGAGTTTGTCCTGGAGAATCTTCTCCGAGCGCAACTTGTCGCGCCGGTGAATCAGGTGGACTTCCTTGGCGATGTTCGACAAGTACAGTGCTTCTTCAACCGCTGTGTTGCCGCCGCCGACCACCGCGACCACTTGGTTGCGATAAAAAAATCCGTCGCACGTGGCGCAGGCCGAAACCCCTCGGCCGGCAAAGGCCTCTTCCGAAGGCAGCCCCAGATATTGCGCCGAGGCGCCGGTCGCGATAATCAGCGCGTCGCAGGTGTATGTGCCGCTGTCGCCGATGAGCTCGAACGGGCGTTGTTGCAACTTGGCGGTGTGGATGTGGTCGTAAACGATCTCGGTGGCAAAGCGCTCGGCGTGTTTTTGCATGCGTTCCATGAGCACCGGGCCGGTGAGGCCTTCAACGTCGCCGGGCCAGTTATCGACTTCGACGGTCGTGGTCAGCTGGCCACCTGCCTGTATGCCGGTAATGACAACGGGTTTGAGGTTGGCGCGGGCGGCATAAACGGCTGCGCTGTATCCGGCAGGGCCGGAACCCAGAATGATCAGGCGGGAATGCTTCGGTTCGCTCATAAAAACACCTCATAAGCCTTTGTCACAAAAGAGAATGCATGCTCAAATTGAAACGCGCGTAACGTGCTTTTGGCTATGCTACACCGAAGGGCTTCAAGCATGGCATCGGGCGAACAAACCCGTACAATGCCGTCTGTAACAGTGATTGAAACAAAATAAGCTGTGCGTACCGTGTTTATAAAAACCGGGGTGCAATGTTAAAAGTAGTCCCAGTTGCGCGTGTTAACTTTTTTACCTGCCTGGATTGGGCAGTTTTTTATAGTCATTCAACAGATGGACGCGCCATGGGCGCAGGAAAAGAAGCGTTTTGAAGAAATCCACCGCAGCACCCAAAACAGTCGTCGTTCCACTCTGGCGCCAGCACTTGCACTACCGGCTCAAGGAAGGTGCATTGATCGCCATCGGTGGCCTGTGCCTGTTCCTGATGATGGCCTTGTTGACCTATGGCAAGGACGATCCGGGCTGGAGCCATAACAGCAAGATCGACGACGTACAGAACTTCGGCGGGCCGGTCGGCTCCTACAGCGCCGATATCCTGTTCATGGTGCTGGGTTACTTCGCCTACATCTTCCCGTTGTTGCTGGCGATCAAGGCCTATCAGATCTTCCGTCAGCGCCACGAACAGTGGCAGTGGAGCGGCTGGCTGTTCTCCTGGCGCCTGATCGGCCTGGTGTTTCTGGTGCTGTCGGGCGCGGCACTCGCGCATATCCATTTCCATGCGGCGACCGGTCTGCCGGCCGGTGCGGGCGGCGCGTTGGGCGAAAGTCTTGGCGACCTGGCCAGGAACGCGCTGAACATCCAGGGCAGCACGCTCTTGTTCATCGCGCTGTTCCTGTTCGGCCTGACGGTATTCACTGACCTGTCGTGGTTCAAGGTGATGGACGTTACCGGCAAGATCACCCTCGACCTTTTCGAACTGTTCCAGGGCGCGGCCAATCGCTGGTGGAGCGCCCGTGTCGAGCGCAAACAACTGGTGGCGCAGCTGCGTGAAGTCGATGATCGCGTGCATGACGTGGTCGCCCCGACGGTTACGGACAAACGCGAGCAAGCCAAGGTCAAGGAACGCCTCATCGAGCGTGAGCAGGCCCTGAGCAAGCACATGTCGGACCGCGAGAAGCAGGTGCCGCCTGTCATCGCACCTGCGCCGCCCAAGCCGGCAGCGCCGAGCAAGCGCGTCGAGAAAGAGAAGCAGGCGCCGTTGTTCGTTGACAGCGCCGTCGAAGGCACCTTGCCGCCGATCTCGATTCTCGACCCGGCCGAAAAGAAACAACTCAATTACTCTCCAGAATCGCTGGCCGCCGTCGGCCACTTGCTGGAAATCAAGCTCAAGGAATTCGGCGTCGAAGTCTCGGTGGATTCGATCCATCCGGGCCCGGTCATTACCCGTTACGAAATCCAGCCGGCCGCCGGCGTCAAAGTCAGCCGCATCTCCAACCTGGCGAAAGACTTGGCGCGATCCCTGGCCGTGACCAGCGTTCGTGTGGTGGAAGTGATTCCGGGCAAGACCACCGTCGGTATCGAGATTCCCAACGAGGACCGCCAGATCGTGCGTTTCTCCGAAGTGCTGTCGACCCCTGAGTACGACAACTTCAAGTCGCCGGTCACCCTGGCCCTGGGCCACGACATCGGCGGCAAGCCGGTCATCACTGACCTGGCGAAAATGCCGCACTTGTTGGTGGCCGGTACGACCGGTTCCGGTAAGTCGGTGGGTGTGAACGCGATGATCCTGTCGATCCTGTTCAAGTCCGGCCCGGAAGACGCCAAGCTGATCATGATCGACCCGAAAATGCTCGAGCTGTCGATCTACGAAGGCATTCCGCACCTGCTGTGCCCGGTCGTGACCGACATGAAGGACGCGGCCAACGCCTTGCGCTGGAGCGTGGCGGAGATGGAGCGTCGCTACAAACTGATGGCGAAGATGGGCGTACGAAACCTGTCGGGCTTCAACGCCAAGGTCAAGGAAGCTCAGGACGCGGGCACGCCGCTGACCGATCCGTTGTACAAACGCGAAAGCATTCATGACGAAGCGCCGCTGCTGACCAAACTGCCGACCATCGTCGTTGTCGTCGACGAATTCGCCGACATGATGATGATCGTCGGCAAGAAGGTTGAAGAACTGATCGCCCGTATCGCTCAGAAGGCCCGTGCGGCCGGTATCCACTTGATCCTCGCGACCCAGCGTCCGTCGGTTGACGTGATCACCGGTCTGATCAAGGCCAACATCCCGACGCGCATGGCGTTCCAGGTGTCGAGCAAGATCGACTCCCGGACGATCATCGACCAGGGCGGTGCCGAGCAACTGCTGGGCCACGGTGACATGCTCTACATGCCGCCGGGCACCAGCCTGCCGATCCGTGTCCATGGTGCGTTCGTGTCCGATGACGAGGTTCACCGGGTGGTTGAGGCCTGGAAACTGCGCGGTGCACCGGAATACAACGACGAGATCCTGGCCGGTGTTGAGGAGGCCGGTAGCGGTTTCGACGGTGGCAGTGGCGGTGGCGACGAAGACAGTGAATCCGATGCGCTTTACGACGAAGCGGTGCAGTTCGTCCTGGAAAGCCGTCGTGCGTCCATCTCTGCGGTTCAGCGCAAGCTGAAAATCGGCTACAACCGCGCCGCACGCATGATCGAAGCCATGGAAATGGCCGGGGTCGTGACGTCCATGAATACCAACGGTTCGCGTGAAGTCCTGGCGCCTGGCCCGGTACGCGACTGATTTGATTTTGAAAGGATGGCGCAGTGATGCGCCACCCGAACTCCCACGAATGTTATGAGGACTCCCATGCGTCTTATCCGCATGCTGTTGCTGCCGGTACTGGCTTTGACCACGCTCTCGGCCCACGCCGATGACAAGGACGTGGCGCGTCTGACCCAACTGCTGGAAAAATCCCAGACCCTGACTGCGCGCTTCTCACAGCTGACGCTGGATGGCAGCGGCACCCAGTTGCAGGAAACGGCCGGGCAAATGTCCCTGCAGCGTCCTGGCCTGTTCTACTGGCATACCGACGCACCGCAAGAGCAATTGATGGTTTCCGATGGCAAGAAGGTGTCCCTTTGGGACCCGGACCTGGAACAGGTCACCATCAAGACCCTTGACCAGCGCCTGACCCAGACACCTGCGCTGCTGCTGTCCGGCGACGTGTCCAAGATCAGCCAGAGCTTTGACATCAGCGCCAAGGAAGCCGGCGGCGTGATCGACTTCACCTTGAAACCTAAAACCAAGGACACCCTGTTCGACAGCCTGCGCCTGTCGTTCCGCAATGGCCTGGTCAATGACATGCAACTGATCGACAGCGTCGGTCAGCGTACCAATATCCTGTTCACCGGCGTGAAGGCCAACGAGCCGATCCCGGCGTCCAAGTTCAAGTTCGACATTCCCAAGGGTGCCGACGTCATTCAAGAGTAAGACGCAAAACCTGTTGGAGCTGGCTTGTGTGGCGAGGGAGCTTGCTCCCGCTTGGGGCGCGAAGCGCCCCCCGAAATGGGACTGCTGCGCAGTCCAGCGGGAGCAAGCTCCTTCGCCACAGGATTTCGCCAGACTTGAGAACTGCGTAATAAAGCGAGGTTTCAACCGCACGTGATGGACCTGTTTCGCAGTGCCCCGATCGCTCAACCCTTGGCCGCCCGCTTGCGCGCAGCCAATCTGGACGAGTACGTCGGTCAGGAACACCTGCTGGCTCGCGGCAAGCCTTTGCGCGAAGCCCTGGAGCAGGGTGCCCTGCACTCGATGATTTTCTGGGGCCCGCCGGGCGTGGGCAAAACCACCCTGGCGCGGTTGCTCGCGGAAGTCTCGGATGCGCACTTTGAAACGGTCTCGGCGGTACTGGCTGGCGTGAAGGAAATCCGTCAGGCAGTGGAAATCGCCAAGCAGCAGGCCGGCCAGTACGGCAAGCGCACCATCCTGTTCGTCGATGAAGTGCATCGCTTCAACAAGTCGCAGCAGGATGCATTCCTGCCATACGTTGAAGACGGCACGCTGATTTTCATCGGCGCAACCACGGAAAACCCTTCCTTCGAACTCAACAACGCGTTGCTCTCCCGGGCACGCGTTTACGTGCTCAAAAGCCTCGACGAAGCGGCCCTGCGCAAACTGGTGCATCGGGCGCTGACCGAAGAGCGTGGCCTGGGCAAGCGCCAGCTGACCCTCAGCGATGAAGGCTTCCAGATGCTCCTGTCGGCTGCCGATGGCGATGGCCGACGTTTGCTGAACCTGCTGGAAAACGCCTCGGACCTGGCAGAAGACAACAGCGAGATCGGCGTCGATCTGCTGCAAAGTCTGCTCGGCGATACCCGCCGGCGTTTCGACAAGGGCGGCGAAGCGTTTTACGACCAGATTTCTGCGCTGCATAAATCGGTGCGCGGCTCCAATCCCGACGGCGCGTTGTACTGGTTCGCGCGGATGATCGACGGCGGTTGCGATCCGCTGTACCTGGCCCGGCGCGTGGTGCGCATGGCCAGCGAAGACATCGGCAACGCTGACCCGCGGGCCCTGAGCCTGTGCCTGGCGGCGTGGGAAGTGCAGGAGCGCCTCGGCAGCCCTGAAGGCGAGTTGGCGGTGGCCCAGGCCATAACTTATCTGGCTTGCGCGCCGAAAAGCAACGCGGTGTACATGGGGTTCAAGGCCGCCATGCGCAGCGCCACCGAACACGGTTCGCTGGAAGTGCCGCTGCATTTGCGCAACGCACCGACCAAGCTGATGAAGCAATTGGGTTACGGCGATGAATACCGTTATGCCCACGATGAGCCGGACGCCTATGCCGCTGGCGAAGACTATTTCCCGGAAGAACTCGAGCCGCAACCGTTCTATCAGCCTGTGCCTCGCGGCCTGGAGCTGAAGATCGGCGAAAAGCTCAATCACCTTGCACAACTTGACCGTCTAAGCCCCCGGCAGCGGAGAAAATAAGTGATTCCTTTGGTTATTGCGGTCTCCGTTGGCGGTGTCGCCGGGACTCTGTTGCGCTTTGCCACCGGTAATTGGGTCAACGCTAATTGGCCGCGGCACTTCTATACCGCGACGCTGGCCGTTAATATCGTCGGCTGTTTGCTGATCGGCGTTCTATACGGTCTGTTTTTACTACGCCCGGAGGTGCCGATCGAGGTGCGCGCCGGGTTGATGGTCGGCTTCCTCGGGGGGCTGACGACTTTTTCATCCTTTTCACTGGATACGGTGCGCCTGCTCGAAACCGGGCAAATGCCGCTGGCCCTGGGCTATGCTGCCATCAGCGTATTCGGCGGGCTGCTCGCCACTTGGGCTGGCCTGTCCTTGACCAAACTTTGATAACGAGAGACCGACATGCTCGATTCCAAACTGTTACGTAGCAACCTTCAGGACGTAGCGGACCGCCTGGCATCCCGTGGCTACACGCTGGATGTTGCGCGCATCGAAGCGCTGGAAGAACAGCGCAAGACCGTCCAGACCCGCACCGAAGCACTGCAGGCTGAACGTAACGCGCGCTCCAAATCCATCGGCCAGGCAAAGCAGCGCGGCGAAGACATCGCGCCGTTGATGGCCGACGTCGAGCGTATGGCGAACGAATTGAGTGCCGGTAAAGTCGAGCTGGACGGGATCCAGACCGATCTGGACTCGATCCTGCTCGGCATCCCGAACCTGCCGCACGAATCCGTGCCGATCGGTGATGACGAAGACGGCAACGTCGAAGTGCGCCGCTGGGGTACCCCGACCGCGTTCGATTTCCCGGTCCAGGACCACGTGGCCCTGGGCGAGAAGTTCGGCTGGCTGGACTTCGAAACCGCCGCCAAGCTGTCCGGCGCCCGTTTCGCCCTGTTGCGCGGCCCGATCGCCCGTATGCATCGCGCCCTGGCGCAATTCATGATCAACCTGCACACCAGCGAACACGGTTACGAAGAGGCCTATACGCCTTATCTGGTCCAGGCCCCGGCGCTGCAAGGCACCGGTCAGCTGCCGAAGTTCGAAGAAGACCTGTTCAAGATCAGCCGCGAAGGCGAAGCCGATCTGTACCTGATCCCGACTGCTGAAGTGTCGCTGACCAACATCGTCGCCGGCGAGATCGTCGATTCGAAGCTGCTGCCGATCAAGTTCGTCGCCCACACGCCGTGCTTCCGCAGCGAAGCCGGTGCGTCGGGTCGCGATACCCGCGGGATGATCCGTCAGCACCAGTTCGACAAGGTCGAGATGGTCCAGATCGTTGAGCCGTCGACCTCGATGGACGCGCTGGAAGGTCTGACGGCCAACGCCGAGAAAGTCCTGCAACTGCTGGAACTGCCTTATCGTACGATTGCACTGTGCACCGGTGACATGGGCTTCAGCGCAGTCAAGACTTACGATCTTGAAGTGTGGATTCCGAGCCAGGACAAGTACCGCGAGATTTCGTCGTGCTCCAACTGCGGCGACTTCCAGGCCCGTCGTATGCAAGCGCGTTTCCGCAACCCGGAAACCGGCAAGCCTGAACTGGTTCACACCCTGAACGGTTCGGGTCTGGCAGTCGGTCGTACCCTGGTGGCGGTGCTGGAAAACTACCAGCAAGCCGACGGTTCGATCCGTGTGCCTGAAGTGCTGAAACCTTACATGGGTGGCCTCGAGGTCATCGGCTAAATGGACTATCTGCCGCTGTTCCATAACCTTCGCGGCAGTCGTGTGTTGGTCGTTGGTGGGGGGGAGATTGCCTTGCGCAAATCCCGCCTGCTGGCCGAAGCCGGTGCGCTGCTGCGGGTGGTCGCACCTGAAATCGAACCGCAACTGCGCGAGCTGGTTGTCGGCAGCGGCGGCGAGTGCCTGTTACGGGGCTACGTTGAAGCGGACCTGGACGGTTGCGGGCTGGTCATCGCCGCCACCGATGACGAACCGCTGAACGCGCAAGTTTCCGCTGATTCCCATCGGCGTTGCGTGCCGGTCAATGTGGTGGATGCGCCGGCTTTGTGCAGCGTGATCTTCCCGGCGATCGTCGACCGTTCTCCCTTGATCATTGCGGTGTCCAGCGGCGGCGATGCGCCGGTGCTGGCGCGGCTGATCCGCGCCAAACTGGAAACCTGGATTCCGTCCACCTACGGTCAACTGGCCGGTCTGGCGGCGCGTTTTCGCAGCCAGGTCAAACGCCTGTTCCCGGACGTGCAGCAGCGTCGGGCATTCTGGGAGGATGTGTTCCAGGGCCCGATTGCCGACCGGCAACTGGCCGGGCAGGGTGCTGAAGCCGAACGCCTGATGCTGGCGAAGATCAATGGCGAAGCGCCGGTCGCCACCGGTGAAGTGTATTTGGTGGGCGCGGGTCCCGGTGATCCCGACTTGCTGACCTTCCGTGCCTTGCGCCTGATGCAGCAAGCCGATGTGGTGCTCTACGACCGCCTGGTCGCCCCGGCGATTCTCGATCTGTGCCGTCGCGATGCCGAGCGGGTCTACGTCGGCAAGCGTCGCGCCGATCACGCGGTGCCGCAGGACCAGATCAATCAGCAATTGGTCGATCTGGCCAAGCAAGGCAAGCGGGTCGTGCGATTGAAGGGCGGTGATCCGTTCATCTTCGGTCGTGGCGGTGAAGAGATCGAAGAACTGGCGGCCCATGGCATCCCGTTCCAGGTCGTGCCGGGTATCACCGCCGCGAGCGGTTGCGCGGCATATGCCGGGATTCCGCTGACCCATCGCGATTACGCGCAGTCGGTGCGATTTGTCACCGGGCACTTGAAGGACGGTTCCACCGACTTGCCGTGGGCCGACCTGGTTGCGCCGGCACAAACCCTGGTGTTTTACATGGGGCTGGTGGGCTTGCCGATCATCTGCGAGCAACTGATCAAGCACGGTCGCGGGGCGGACACCCCAGCGGCGCTGATTCAGCAGGGCACCACGGTCAATCAGCGGGTATTTACCGGCACGCTGGCTGATCTTCCTCGACTGGTGGCGGAGCATGAAGTGCATGCGCCGACGCTGGTGATCGTTGGGGAAGTGGTGCAATTGCGCGAGAAACTGGCCTGGTTTGAAGGGGCTCAGGCGCAAGTCTGATCGGACCGAGTCGGTCGAGCGCGACCCCGTCCCATCACTGGCTGGCTAGCTTCCACAGGGGATTTGAGAACGACACAAATCCAGTGTGGGAGCTAGCCTGCTAGCGATTGGGGGCCTCAAAAATGGCACAAACCTCAGGCCCTGCGCCAAACCCCTTTCCCGTTCAACCGCGCCCGATCATGGGTTGCTGTGAAATCCTGCGTCGGCCCTTTCGGCACAATCCCGGTCGGGTTGATGGTCTTGTGGCTGCCGTAGTAATGATTTTTGATGTGCTGAAAATCCACCGTCTCGGCAACGCCCGGCCATTGGTAAATCTCCCGCAGCCAGTTCGACAGATTCGGATAATCGGCAATCCGCCGCAGGTTGCACTTGAAGTGGCCGTGATACACCGCATCAAAGCGAATCAGCGTGGTGAACAGCCGAATATCCGCTTCGGTCAGGTACTCGCCGACCAGGTAACGGTTGGCGCCCAGCAGTTGCTCCAATCGATCCAGTTCGGCAAACACATCATCAAACGCTTCTTCATACGCCTGCTGTGACGTGGCAAACCCTGCGCGATAAACGCCGTTGTTCACGGCCGGATAAATCCGCTCATTCAACGCATCGATCTCGCCGCGCAGGGGGGCCGGGTAGAAATCCAGGTCATTGCCGGTCAGGTCATCGAAGGCGCCGTTGAACATGCGGATGATCTCCGCTGATTCATTGTTGACGATGCGGTTTTGCTGTTTGTCCCAGAGCACCGGCACGGTGACGCGACCGGTGTAGTTGGCGGTATCGGCGGTGTAGCGCTGGTGCATGAAATTGAAATGATCGAGTTTGTCGCCGGTCGAGCCCAGATTCTGGTCGAAGGTCCAGCCGTTTTCCAACATCAACCAGCTGACCACCGAGACGTCGATCAGGTTTTCGAGGCCTTTGAGTTTGCGCAGGATCAGCGTGCGATGCGCCCACGGACAGGCGAGGGATACATAAAGGTGATAGCGGCCAGCTTCGGCTGCAAAGCCACCGACGCCCGTCGGGCCGGGCTTGCCGTCGGCGGTCAGCCAGTTGCGACGTTGCGCCTGTTCGCGCTGGAACGCGCCATCCTTGCTGCTTTCGTACCACTGGTCCTGCCAGCGACCTTCAACTAACAAACCCATGTTCAAGACTCCTCAATCAATAAGCGTTGGAGAGGAGTCTATTCATATAGGTTCGATAAAATAGCGCAAAGGTTCGAGGGTTATGATCGGTTAAATCGATCTGTCCCGAGCGTCCCAATACTGCTGCGCCGTTTCGAAGGCGTGTTCTCGGGTCTGACCGAGGCCACGCAATGCGAGGGCCATGGTCGAGATCAAGGCCATTTGCGGGTAGCTGTCGACCACGTCACCGCGCCAAACGGCTTTCAAATGTTCAGGATCGAGCGAGGCGGGTTTGACGTGGCGTTGATTCGACAACTGCGGCCATTCCTCGTCCCAGCTTTCGCCGCCGGTGGTGCCGTACAGGTGGCTGTCGGCATCCGGGTTGATCTCGATTTCGCCACCGTCGCCCTTGACCACAATCGCGGTGTCGCCGAGCAAGCCGCTGGCATCGCGATGCACCGCCTGGTAACCCGGGTGGAAAATGCTTTGCAGGCCGCAGCGAGCACCCAACGGGTTGAGAATGCGGGTGAGGGAGTGGATCGGCGAACGCAGGCCCAAGGTGTTGCGCAGGTCGATCATGCGCTGCAACTGCGGTGCCCAATCCACCAGCGGCATAAACGCCAGGCCTCCGTTATCGAGCGCCGAGCCGACCTGTTGCCAGTCGCGGCACAACGGGATGTTCAAGCCTTCCAGCAGTTGTTCGCTGTAGAGCCGGCCGGCCGTATGGGCGCCGCCGCCGTGCATGAAGATGCGCACGCCGTTTTGCGCCAGGCATTTGGCCGCCAGCAGGTACCACGGCAGGTGACGCTTCTTGCCGGCATACGTCGGCCAGTCCAGGTCCACCGCCAGGGCTGGCGGGTTCAACCGTTCGCGCAGGGCTTCGGTGAAACCGGCCATTTCCTCGGCGCTTTCTTCCTTGTGCCGCAACAGCATCAGGAACGCGCCGAGCTGGGTGTCCTCGACCTTGTCGTCGAGCACCATGCCCATGGCTTCACGCGCTTCGGCCCGGGTCAGGTCGCGGGCACCGCGCTTGCCTTTGCCGAGGATCCGCACGAACTGGGCGAACGGGTGTTCGGCGGGCGTTTCGAGGGTCAGCGCTGGAAAGTCAGTCATAAGCAATTCGTCGGTTTGGGCAGGCCCGCCAGTTTCGCGGCGAGTTTGGCAGGGGTGCCTTTGAACAGTCGGTTGAGGTGCAGGCTGTTGCCTTTTTCCGGGCCGAGCTTCAACGCGGTGTATTTGATCAGCGGGCGGGTGGCCGGGGATAGCTGGAATTCGGCGTAGAAGTTGCGGAGCAATTCGAGGATTTCCCAGTGCTCCGGGCTCAACTGGATGTCTTCGGCGGCGGCGAGGGCGCTGGCCACCTCGCTCGACCAGTCACTCAGTTCGACCAGGAAACCGTCCTTGTCCAACTCGATGGCGCGTGCGCCGACTGTCAGGGAATTCATAGCCAACTGTTCACCTTGTCGTAGTGAATCGACAACTCGACGAAGGCGGGGTAATCAATGGCTTTGGCCGCGTCAGGAACCGCCAACGCACGGGCCTGGGCGTCTTCGGCCAGTACGAACAGGTTCAACGGGCGGGCATTCAGCGCGTTGAACGGCGCGGTGCCCGGTTGCAACGCATAGACGGCGTCGCCGGTCAGCAGCAACGCGTCGTTTGTGCCGATCACGCGCAGGCAACTGGTCAGGCGGTCATCGCCGAACGGGGAATGAGACAACACATGCAAAGTCGACATCAGAGGGTGATCACCTGGTCGTAACGGTCAATAAGTGCGGTGATTTCCTGGGTGGCCAGCACCCGGGCTTCTTCAAGCGACCGACCGTTGAGGTCCAGACCTCGTTCGGCAGCGCTGTGGCCACAGACATACAGGTCTTCCACACCGAACATCGGCAACGCTTGCAGGTTGGCGCTCAGGTCTTTTTGTTGCAGGGCCTTGGCGTCCTGTTTCGCAGCGAGCTGGAACACCCCGTCATCGAGAAACAGCAAGCCAATCGGCAGGTCGAACGCGCCACCAGCCAGCACGATGTCCAGCGCTTCCCGAGCGTTCGGCCCGGACCACGGGGCCTGGCGGCTGATAATCAACAAGGATTTAGCCATCTCACGCGCCTCCGAAACAGATCAGGCGGTCAGCGTCTTGCACCGCGTCATGCAACTGGCCGAGGCCGGACAATTCCCACGGCGCGCCCACGGCAACGGCGTCACGCTGATAGCGTCCGGCTTCCTCTGCGTTCAACACGCCACGGCGCAGGGCGGCGGCAATGCACACGACGCCATCCAGCTGATGCTCGGTGACAAAGGCGCGCCATTGCTTGGGCAGGTCCTGCTCATCCTGCGGCGTGACCACGCTGCCGGAGGCGTTGTAGACGCCGTCCTGATAGAAAAACAGCCGGACAATCTCATGCCCGCCGGCCAGCGCTGCCTGGGCAAACAGCAAGGCACGGCGCGAGGAGGGCGCATGGGCGGCGGAAAACAGCGCGATGGCGAACTTCATGACGGACTCGATCAGCAAAACTGCGGTCATGATAAAGCTTTATCGCGAGTGCGGCGAAGGGGGTTTACTCGTAGACCGAGTCGCGGCCATCGCGAGCAGGCTCGCTCCTGCAAGGTATTTGGTGGTGCATGACACTGAAATCCACCACAGAACCCTGCGGGAGCGAGCCAGCTCGCGATAGCGGCCTGTCAGGCGACATCAATGCGGAACGTGATAACCCGCTCAACGCGGCATATACCCCAACTGCCATCGCCGTGGAATCTTCAGCGACAGCAATCCAATCGCGCCCGCCAGCAACCCGCTGACAAACAACGCCTTGAGCCCAAGGTGGTGTTCCAGCACCGCGCCGAGCACGGCACCGGCAAACATCCCCGTCCAGGGAATCAACTGAACCCGCCAGCCATTACGCCGCTCACCGAGCATCCAGCGCCCCAGCCCACGCCCGAAGCGCGACAGGGCGCCGGTGACGTAAGTGAGGCCGACCGGCAAGCCGTTCACTTCCTCCACCGCCGCGTTGAGCATGCCCATGGCGATGATTGTCGCCAGCAGTGCCGGCAATTGTTCGTCAAAAGGCCAGGCCGCGGCGCCGCAGAGCAGCATTGCGATGCCCAGCAGCAAGGGCAGCGCCCGGCGGCCACCGAGGCGGCTGACGACAATGCCCAAGGCGTTGCCGACAATGAAGGTGGTCACGAGAATCAGCAGGCGCAGGGTCAGCCCGAGATCGCCGTCGCTGATGGCCACGGCGAGGCGGGTGGTGTTGCCGCTCATGAAGGAGACAAAGTCGCCGCTGGCCATGAAGCCGATGGCGTCAGTCATGCCGGCGAGCACCGAGAGCGCGGCCACCAGCACCATGCCGATGCGTCCGCGCCATTTCTGGATATGAAGATGGCCCGGGCTGGCGCGAGAAGTCGAGAGGGATGGCAACATCGGCGAAAGTCGTCCTCAGGCAGCGACCATCAGGGTCACTTGATCAATCCATGTAGTTCGCAATACTCCAGCCAGTCCATACCGGCCATCTCGGCCACTTCCTTGTGCACTTCAAGACGCTGAGAATCGTAGTCTTCAGGCGTCACGGCGGTCAATTGCAATGTCAGCTCCCAGGCAAACAGACCCAGGCGCTCGGCTTCGGCCTCGAAGGCCTCATGCAAGCGCTCGTCACGATATTGCGCCGCGGTCTCGCCTTTGGCCTGGGCCAACAGCGGGTTGAGGTTGTCGAGCTCATTGCGCAGCTCAGGACGCTCATCGAGAAACTTCTTCAGCGCTTTCTCGTGTTGCTGTTCGGTTGCCGCCATGGTCGCTCCTTGAGGCCCGGGTTTACGAAGATTGCTTCTTGCTGGCCTTGGCCGCAGCCGCCAGGCACTCGAGGGCAAACTGCTCGGGGTAGGTCATCTGGATCGGCGTGGTTTCGCCTTTGACGGTGCGTTCGCCGTCGAGGATGTAACGGATTCGTTTGTCGGTGACGCCAATGCGCTTGGCGATCCAGGACGGCGTCTGACCGATCTGGCTGATCAGCTTGTCAGCGTATTCGGCGGTCGGTTTGTAATACTCGGCGTTGGGTGTCATGACCTTTCCAGAAAATGAGCCCGGAAAAAACGGGCGATGCGACGTTAATGGCGCGACAGGGTGCGCGAATCGTCACGCGATGTCGCGGTATAAATGAAGTAAAGCAGAACGATACGCCGTGCCACGGTGATACAGTCCGCTTTTTCTTGATGAGCGAACACAATGCGAATTCTGATGGTGGCGCTGGCCGTGACGTTGCTGGCGGGATGCGCCGGCTCGGTGATGAACGATGCCCGCACCAAAGCCCCTTACAAAACCCTGAAATCGGACAAGCCGGAAAAAGTCGTCGCCCAGTGCGTGCAGTTTTCCTGGCAGGACGAGGCGGTGTTCGGTGTCGATGCCGGCGCGTATTTGCAGCCGGGAGAGAAGGGTGGGTCCACCGTTTACACGCGTTCTGCGGAGTCCTTTGTCGACGTGACCACCGATGCGTCAGGCACCGTGTTGAGTTACTACGCACAGCAAGATGACTTTGTGGCCAAGCGCCGCCTGGCGGCGCTGGCGACCTGCCTCTGACCTGAGGCGTTGACCCCCATCCCCTGTAGGAGTGGGGGGGGGGGCGGGGGGGGGGGGGGGGGGGGCGCGAAATTTTTGGTTGGG